>NZ_BBSK01000049.1:0-69555 GCF_001319805.1 Burkholderia sp. E168m22 | reverse complement strand
GAGATACAGCTCACAACCTAAATTACTGCTTCTTCCCAGATTGGTTCTGTTGGCCACGCCAGCAGAACAACCCCCTTTGCCTGATGACCATAGCGAGTCGGTCCCACCCCTTCCCATCCCGAACAGGACCGTGAAACGACTCTACGCCGATGATAGTGCGGATTCCCGTGTGAAAGTAGGTAATCGTCAGGCTCCCCTCAAGCCAGAAACCCCCGCCCGACAAGGCGGGGGTTTTTGCATTGGCGCGGCAGAAATGTGTGCGGTGCACCTGGCATGGGCCGCATCGCGTGTTGAATGCGCTGATGGTCACGATGCCGCTGATCGGGTGGGCGATGCTCACGGCGAGAGGGTATTCGGTGACGTTTGTGTGGCTCAGGGGCGCGCATCGGGTGTTGGCGTACCAATTCTTTGCCACGTTCCTCGCGCACTTTGCGGCTGCGCTTTATCACTGGTTGATTCGGAGGGATGGGGTGGTTGGGCGATGGATGGCGGGGAGCTGAGGGAGAGCGAGAGGAGTCTTATCTCGAAATTGTGATATTTTCCAAATTCCTATAACGGTCCTGCCGTTTCTATAGGCCTCGAAGGCACTAATTCCATGGCGACCTGAGAGGCCTTTCTATTGAAACTTCGTATGCAGGCACAGCGGAGAAAAAAGTGGAATTGGAAGAACTTCGCGATGTGCTCCGACAGTTTGTAGCGGAGCGGGGTTGGCAGAAATTTCATACGCCCAAGAATTTGGCGGCGGCGCTGAGCGTTGAAGCTAGCGAGCTGCTGGAGCCGTTTCAATGGCTCGATTCCGGGGAGAAGGTCGAGCTTTCGGATGACCAGTTGACAGCGATCCGTCATGAGATGGCAGACGTCCTTGCGTACCTGGTGTTGCTGGCGGACCGGTTGGAGATAGATCTCCATAAGGCTGCGCTGGAGAAAATTGAAATTAATAAAAAGAAATATCCAGCAGAAAAGGTGTACGGAAAATCAAAAAAATACTCCGAATACGGGGATTGAGTAGATGCCGCAATACAGCGTGAAAGTTGGCGACATTGAGGATGTGGTGCGAGAACTGGGTGGAAGAGCGCCGTACAAAAAAATCTATGAAGCGCTGCTCGCAAAATTCTCGTCAGGGAAGTTGCCAGAAAATTATCAAGATATGGCGACGTTTCAGGCGACGGTGCGTCGCAAGGTGGAGGATCACTGCCCCCAGTGCATAGATTTTGATCCGTCAAAACGAGAGGCGAAGTTCATACGGGTAGAGCGTGGTACGTTCGAACTTGCTCAGTATGAGGGGCAGGTCGCAGAGTTGCAGACCGTTCAGGCACGTCAGGCCGCTTTCGACAAAGACGTTGATCGAGCGCTTGCGGACACATCGGCAGCACGAAGAAAGCGACTCGCACGAGCCAACAAAAAGCCGGCAAAGATCAAGGCCGTCACGGAGATCTACGTTCGGAGCGCTGACGTTGTTGCGGAGGTCCTGCTTCGAGCGAATGGCGCTTGTGAGCGTTGCAAAGTACTCGCTCCGTTTCTTAGGAAAAAAGACCGCACACCATACCTCGAGGTGCACCACAAGCAACGCCTTGCAGACGACGGTGAAGACACGGTCGAAAATGCGATCGCATTGTGCCCAAATTGCCACAGAGAGCTTCATTTCGGCGTCGAGTCTTGAGTCAGATTGCAACAGTGAAAGGCGTCGAAGTTGTAAGGCTGCTTTCCTTTGCTACGTTCCTCGCGCGCTTTGCGATTGCGCTTTATCACGGGTTGATTCGGCGGGATGCGGTAGTGAGACGATGATGGGGAGGTGAACGGTGGCCATCTCGCTGAGTAGATCGCCACTGTTGAACCGGGTTCGGGCAGAGGCTTCGGATCGCCGAACTTTGCCCGATATATCCGACATCGCTGCAAATCACTCGCTGGCCATAAACTCCTGTTGGCTGGCGATCAGCGATGCGCCACATGCAGTCTTCATCCCGTCGAGCGCAACTGCGCGGCCTTCAATCATGTACTGACTGGAGCCTTGAACGATCGGATACCGGTTGAGCACGTCGAGCAGGATCTCGCGTGCGTCCTTTTCCAGCCAGTAGTGGTCGTCGCGTGCGTGGCCGAGGAAGAAAAGGGCCGATGCGAACTCGATCTGGTAGACGGCGAGATCGCCGTCGTCGCCCAGGATTCCGGCGCGATGGACGAAGCCGTGGATCGGACGGTACGTCGAACTTCTGAAAGGTGCGCTTGCTTGCTGAATCCAGAGTGTGACCGGTTGGTGCATCAGCGAGAGCAGTGCGATGTCGTCGCGAGGCGATGCGATGTCGACAGTCCATCGGTAGTCGCGGCCGATCTTTGCCTATCCCGTTGCGCGGAGTGGAATCAGCTTGTTTTCCCCGAGGGGCGTATCCAGCTTCAGCAGCCGCTCATGCTGTAGAAGGCCTCGGTGGAAGGCGTCGACAAGACTACGGGATATTAGTTTTCCTGGTGTCGGTGGTCTTTCCAACAAGGTTCTTCTCCCTTTCTCTCAGGTTCCCCGCACGGCGGCGGAGGCGAGGACGGTCATGTTGTCATCGCGTATTTGTCTTCTGAAATGTCCCAATCGACGTAGCGTGATTTGGACATGTACTAAGGAATGCAATGTTAGATGTGGACTCGGACGCTGTGGATAGAAACGTGGTCGTCGTCGAAACCGGAAAAGGGGAATTTGTACCAGAATGAAACTAGGCGGCAAGCCATTCGAACTGCTGGATGAAATGGAGCGGGGACTTTTTTGAGGTGGAAATTTGTGCCGGCGTAGCGGGCATGCTGTCGGTGCGTGGGGGCACGCGTGATCTTTCGAGATTGGGAGACCGTCTCAGATTGTCACATTACGGGTCAGGCGACGATCGTAGACCGACGCTTACTTGAGCAGCGAAGAGTGGAATGAATGGTTCGATGGGATTCGAACGCGGCGCACTCGTTATCGGAAGACTGAGAAGTCAGATCCTGAGGACTGGCGGCGATGATGCCGCCAGCTAGGTATCGCAGCCGATCACTGCTACGGTCATGAGTTGCTACGTGCCAAATGTTGCTACGCTATTCGGCTTGAGAGCTATAAGTTTTGCAAAAGGGCTTTTCATGGTTGACATCCTCACGCCTGTGCAGCGGAGCGCCCGAATGAGACGGGTACGGCAGACCGGAACCGATATCGAAATGCGGTTACGACGTGCGCTCTGGGCTACCGGTCTTAGGTATCGCATCAAGGCGGCTAACTTACTACCGGGTCGGCCGGACGTTGTATTTGTCCGGGCGAAGGTTGCCATTTTTGTAGATGGATGCTTTTGGCATGGATGCCCGCTTCATGGCACAAGACCAGCCTCAAACGCGATATTCTGGGCCGAAAAAATCAAGCGGAATCAGCAGCGAGATCAACAGGTCGATAGCAAGCTGTCTGCGGCCGGTTGGCGCGTTTTGCGCTTATGGGAGCATGAAGTTAAAAAGGACCTGACAGGATGCGTAAAGCGAATACGCGAAACAATTCAAACTCCAGACAGATAGTGACGCTGATTGAGAAATTCTTCAACGTCGTTGAGCACAGAAGTTAGCAGGGTACTTACGCGTTCATAGTCGCGAATAAGTTCGCCTGCGGTCAGGTCCTTACCGTAGTCACCAAAAGATTCGGCTCCATGTGCTAGGCGATTTCTCGCAATCATGATGGCGTTTAGGCGCTCTTCTTTGTAGGAATTAGTTGTTTTAATTCCGAATTCCGTCAGTTTTTCGCGTATTTTTCTTGAATTAACATTTCCGTTGAAAACCTTGGCCTTGTCAAAGGTGCAGCCTATGATGTCGGTCGTTATGACGATTAATTTATCTGTTAGCTTGTCGGCAGCCACATTTTTAATGTTTGCGAGTACAGCGACTTTGAGGCAAGTGCTCAGGGCATCGAATGCCACTTTTTTCGCTTGCAACTCGTCAAATATGGCTTCTACTGTGTTGGTCATGGTCGACTCAACAAGGTTGTAAAGCAACAGCATCGCAGCCGCCTTCATCGTGGGCGGCAATCCTTTGGGAATGCCGTGGTCCTTAGATTCGATATCGTCAAGCCAATCAAGGTAATCTTTGATTTCGGCGCATCGCTTATCAAAATCGGCGCGAACAGAATACATTTTTATGCATGCAGAAGTTGGTCTCGCACAAATTCGATGCGAGCCTTCACCTTTGGTCGAGAATTACTCGCGTCAGAAACTGTATGTTTAGAAAACGCCTCTGATGCTAGCCAGTCTGCAATATCTTGCTTTGATGCATTAAGTTCGGGATATTTCAGCAATGCAAGTGTTACGCCAACAGAAATTGCCTCGAAACGAACTCGTGGAACCGACAAATTGGTAGGGGATTTTCTGAAGCCAAAAGGAAAATTGTCACGAACGAACTCAAGCATCGAAACAAAGCGCGAGAGTAACTTCTCCTTGTCAAAATTGTGCTGATGTTCCTTGAGGTAGCTGTCAAGGAAGCTTCGCACGCTGTGGTTGAATTGTTCATATCGGTCAGCATAAGCGAAATAACGAAGCACCATTTCTTCTGCTTCTTCTCTTCTTTGCTTTCTATACGAGATGGGGCACACTTCGTTAAATAGTGGGAGGGCCGCGCATTCCGAGATGAAGTCGTAGAAAGGGCCGGTAAAGATACCCTTGCGCTTTTCCATCGCCCGGAGTTCGTCGCTGCCTGTATTGATGCGTTCGAATATGTCGCGCCTGACGGATTCCGTTGCCTTCTCCGATAATTCAATCACCCGAATGGGGCGTCGCTTGAATTTTCTCTGCCGTGACAATTCGATGTCGGAAAAGCGAAATCCGTTGAGCTTGAAAAGCTTCTCCAGGCCATCGAGGATCAGCTCGTCGTTTAAAAAGGCTGCGAGCGTGCGAATGCGTTGCGAGCCGTCGACGATTTCGACGCGGCCTTCATCCGATTCAATGTCTTTTTCGAGGGATGCCGTGAATACATAAGGTATCGGAAGACCAAGCATCACCGACTCGATAAATTTACTTTGACGGTCGGTGTTCCACACGAAATCACGTTGGTAGGTCGGAACGAAAAGCTCATTAGCGTCTTCGGACTCTCCTTCCAGGTACTTCTGCACAATGAGTTCGACGGTGTATTCCTTTGTTTCATAGTCGACATCAGTTTGCAGCTCACGGACCTGAGCTTCAGCTGTCGTTTTGTCTTCTTCCGTGATAAACCGGAGCTGGTTTCGTGCTGTCGTTGCCATAGTAAATTATCTGAAATGTCCCGTATCTCGAACCATGTCTCTCGACATCGATGTTAGGCTGGTAGTAACTCCAGTTGCCTTTCTAACCGAGGTGGGATTTCGCCACCTAGGAGCTCGACATGACGTTCGACGGCAGCTATGAAGTCATTGTTAAACTTGAGCTTGGCACGGCGGGTTCGTGTCAGGAAACCAAGTGTTGCCTTAAGCGAAAGAGGGTCACCATTATCCTGCAAAAATTCTGACAGTGAGGGCGGTCGATGTCCCAATGGGTCGATGCCGATATCTACTTGATATCGGCGCCTTCCATCAAAGCGCGCCGCCCGAGGGATACGGCCGGCTGCCGGAAATTCGCGATCCAGTTGCGTATCATAGACCCCAGGATCATCCAGTCGTTGCCCGATCCACTGAGCAACCGGGACGCTGACTGCACTGCCAACGAGACTCCAGCGAAACGACTGGCGGACGACATTCTCGGCGGGTTCAGTCCATCCAGGCGCAAATCCCTGCAGCCTTTCCGCGTCGCGAATACTCGGCTTGACAATTTGTCCGTCCGGTAGCAGCACGGCAGGTGGTGAGGGAATGCCAATCGTCGAGCCATTTTTGAGCGTCGGAACGCTATCGACGGCCCATCCGAGGCCGGTTAGTCCCTCCGTCCAGTAGAATCCGTGCGCAAGTCGGCCCACGTCAGTCGTTGGACGATCGAGTACATTCTCGTCGACGAGAACAACCTCTGCCGGGTCGATTGCGCGCGAAGCCACCATAAAAACTCGTTCGCGCCGCTGCGGTAGGCCGAACGCAAAGGTATCGACGACGCGATATGCCCATCGATAGCCGCGGCGCTCGAACTCATCGGTGATAGCCCGCATCGCTGCGCCTCCATTCAGCTGAAGCATGAATGGCACGTTTTCAATAACAACCGTAGGAATACGCCGTCGAGACAATAGACGGAATACTTCTGAAATGAGCCCGGACTTTTGACCGTCAAGCCCTGCACCCCGGCCCGCCTGGCTCAAGTCCTGGCATGGGAAGCCAGCGCAGATTGCGTCAATGTCGGACGGTAGGGACCTGAGCGTCGTTATGTCAGTATGGTAAGGTACGTTGGCGAAGTGGCGTTTTAGCACTGCTTCGGCCGCGACATTGACGTCGCAGAGCAGTCCGGTATGGTGTCCGGCCCTAGCCAGACCAAGCTCGAATCCGCCGATTCCGGCAAAGAGTCCTGCAAATCTCATTTTTCATCTGTCGCTATTTCGGGGGGGCGCGAAACCTCACATCGGGACCGAGTCGCACATTTCTGGCGCGTTTATCCAGGAACCGGGTCACCGGGCGCCACTCGAAAGGATACTCGAGTTTGCCAATGGCCTCGAGGACTTTTAGCAGGTATTGCGGCCTTACGTGCAGACAGTTGACTCGCGGTGACTCCCACACGCCAGCCGGAGGGCTCAGGCGAGGGGAGGATGTGTGGTGCCGGATGTGCTCCCACCCGGCGAGACCGGACGCGGGAGCACTTGGAGGCTCGCACGAACACTTATAGCAGTCCGTGCTTCTGTGCATGCTCGCGTGCCGAGAACAGTACTCGCTGTGGGCGCCTTGCGGCCTGGAACGTGTCAATCAACAACGTCGTTCCAGAAAATCCATCGACACATTTTTCCAGCACAGCCTTTCTCGACCAGAACGGATGGACCATCACATATCGACGCGCGGTATTGCGTTCCAGTATCGACGGCAACTGCAAGGGCCCAACCCGCGTCAAATGGTATAAGTCAGGACTGAGTGCTGTAATTTCTTCCGCCGAGCGCCGGGCCAAGTCAGGCCAGTCGTCGAGTTCGGGCGATGCGATCCAGTTACCGTCCAGACCTGTTTTCGACGACGCGTCGAGAAAGACCCGGAGCATTGACAAGCCGAGCCGCCAGTCCAGCAAACCGTGATAGGCTCGGTTGCCGTACCGCTGCATACACTCATAGCAGGCCTGCGAGCACTTGCCGCGATGCGCCTCGCGAAAGTATGGTGCAACGAGGTTGTCCGATAGTGGGGCATCGACCATAGACTTCGCGAGCCTGACAATGAGGGGAGGGTTCCCTTTGGCAAGGCGGTTTGAAAATCCGGCACCGTTCACGAGAAAGTCTGCTATCTGCAGCAGTGGCTTGCCATTGCGCAGGCGTGGCTCGAGAGCCTCGAACTCGTCGGGGGCGATATCCAGCTCAAGGGACGCTCGCTGTATCAGCAGATGAGTCGCGCTAATCAATGCCGCGCGGACTGAGGTGTCCCCGAAGTCGCGGCCGACCCGTCCGATATCCAGCCCTTCCGGAACCTGGACGGGCGTAAGATACACGGCGTCGGTCTTCTTGCGGGCCATCAGCCGGACCGCTTCGTCGGTCAAGTCTGTATTGCGTCGCGCAGCGCCACGCATATCTAGTTCAGCGAATTTTTCTTCGGTAAGTAACTGCCCGTCCAACAGCCATTTCCGATTTCCCGGTGCTGGTACCCGATGGACCTTAGTCGGAACCATGGCGAACGGCTGAGGAGTACCCGAGTCATCAAGCTTGCCTTCATTGAGTCGAAGAACGCGTGCATCCACTGTGGCGCCAACTGACATGTTCGAATCGGGCACGCTGCTGAGAGATACATTTGAGGCCTCAGTCGTCGTTATGCGACGGAACACGGGCGCCAATTCCCCTTCCTCGACAGATTTCGGCCGAAAATCGGTGGTGAAAGCAACGGGGCTGGTATATCTCGCAAATCTTTCGCTTGGAATGTCAGTTTCGCAGTCTACGCACTGAATCGCTTCCACCGGGAGGTCGGCCAGACTCGACACGGCCCCGCACGACTCGCAAAATGCGACGTATCGGATTTCTGCTTTCCATGACCCGTATGACGTTGCGCGATCCGGTTTCACGTCGGGTTCGCGTAGTGCCGGCGAGAAGCCGATTGACTCGTGCTTTCTTTTGTCGCGTACGAGTGAACGACCGGGTGCGAACTCGTAGACCGCGATATCAAGGTCTCGGTCAACAGTTGCAAATTCAGGAGTCTTTTCCTCGTTGTTCTCGATGCCCACGTACAGGTCGCGTACCCTTGTTGGCATGCCGTACATGGGCAGCAAACCCTGCTCAGCAAGAAACTGTGCCAGTGGCAATGGACTGCCCGCCCCCTCTCCGGCAAGGGACCAGACTTGGTGCGTCAGGTGTTGCGGCGTCATTGCATCTTTCATAGTCCTGGCTTGGGTCGTGTCCTTGTCGGACAGTGCATCGATGACCCCGTCCCGCGTTGCGAGCGTGGCGGCCAGCGCGCCCTCAAGCCGACTCCGCCAGTTGCCAGTGACGGCATAGAAGATAGACGCGGGCGGAAACTCGCCATGCGTATCCGTCAGGTCGTCTCCTAGATAAGCGGCGCCGTCTTCATCCCGCAGGCGTGCAAACGCGGCAGCTAGCCAGGCCTTTCGCACAATCCGTTCGACAATCACGATGTGTCCCGTTGTCAGGAATGGCGGAGGCGGCACGTCACCGGTTATTCGCTTGGGATTGCGGAAATAGTGGAGGTCGTGACTTCGGCTCCGGCATAAGGTGACCACCATTGAAAATGCCTGACCACGCCGACCCGCGCGACCGACGCGCTGTTGATAGTTGAATCGCTGCGGCGGCATGTTCGCTTGATACACGGCCTGCAACGCACCAATATCAATACCAACCTCCATCGTCGTCGTAACCGACAGCAGGTCGATTTCGTTGATGCGCTTGGAGAGCTCAAACTCAGGCGACTGCTTCTCTCCGACGAAAATTCCCTTGAAGGCTCTGAGCCGGGCCGCCGGCGAGCCAGTCTGCCCCGTGAGCTCCTCGCAATGTAGCCGGAACGCTGATTCATTGCCCTGTTCGGATCGCGTGGTGCGCCGCGCTAGGAAGTTCGAATCCCACAGTCGTTCGACGTTGCCTTCCCGCTCATTAGGCAATGGGTCAAGGCAGCGCGTGCATATGCCGGTTCCTCGGTGCAGGTGAACGCGGCCACAGTTGCTGCAACGATAGTAGGGGTCTCCCGCTTGGCTCAGCCTGACGTAGAGTTTGCTGAGCTCAACGATACCGTGTGCGTGTTCGAGGTCTCTGAATTTCTTGAGCACGTCGTCCAGTTCAAGGGCGGGCGCCGTAGGTACGCTGGCGCGCGCGAACTTGAAAATCCGGTGCTGTTGGCCAAACTCCTGCGCATGGTCGACATGGGGCGCATCATCGGACCAACGGTTTCCCGCTACACGATACGCATCTGCGAATACCCGCAGATAGGCATCGAGTCGGTTCGAATCAGTGGTCTGGCTGGCGGTCATCGACGGATAGCCAATACCCGTCTCCTCAAGCGCGAAGTAGGTCTTCGCGAACAGCACTTCGTAGGTCAGCGGACGTTGGTCCTCGCGAATCTCGGCGCGAGCCTCCCCGGCCTCCCCGCTATCGCTGTGTGAAGGCCATTCTGGCTTCCCGCTTGCTCCAGCAGGGACGACCCAGTGATTCCACTGCTCGTTGCGGATGTAGCCGATACCTGCAGCGTCCGTCGGATGAATGCCAAGCTCGACATGTCGTCGCAGATAAGAGCGCAGTTCGTTCGACGTCAGCAGTACCGGCTCTATTACTTCGGCAAGCGCGACCCGTGACGGGTCGGTAGCAAGTTGCAACTTTGCCAGCTCATCGGAGAGCCGCTTCAGTTCGAGGAAGTCGCCCCTCTTGAGTGCCTCGTCGGCCTGTTTCTTCTTCTCTTCGCGCGCTTCGTCATTCGGCCGCTCGGCAACGACCGACTTCAGCGCTTCGATGAGCATCTGCCTGCGGGTATCCTGATGGTGCCGGCGCTCGATGTCCAGTGCAGCACGGGCCGCATCCTGCCGGCTGTCGGAAAAGACCACGGACTTGGGAGTTCGACCGCTCACCCTCAAGGCCGAAAACAACTCGGTCGCGAGCAATTGCGACGTTTTCGCGAAACCGGTACGAAAACTTCGCAACGGCGACATGGCCCCCATCCCTGGTCTGCGCCTGCTGTAGTCGGTCCCGCAAGCGGGGCAGCAGCGCGGTGAAGCGGACCCGGGCTTCTTGACCAGGTCGTCCGCTTGATTCATGTGGAAGAGCCGTCCCGAGAGGCGCGAGTTGTCGGATGCGACAACGGGCGTGACCATCGCATTGCGCGTATCAAGAGACGCATCCGGCCAGTGTTCGTGCGCGGTTTCACCGTCCCTCGGCTCGTCGCGCCGCGGCCAGAAAATGGCGTACTCGTTATAGCTGAGATTTTCGTAGTTGGTAATCGCGGCAGCTTCGGGTAACTGTTCCAGGTTCGGCGCCGTCGTCAGCAGCTCTGTCGCTCCCAAATTGTCGTCGGCGTTTCGACGTCCACCGACAAATAGTTCGCCGCACGCTTCGCAGTACACGAGCTCGAATAGTCGCCGGGTCGAACCGTCGTCGCACAGAGCGTGTGTGTGACCGCGCTCAACCGAGAGCCCGTCGAAGTGCAGCTTTCCGCCGCTATCCCGATAGGGGGCGGCGAACATACCCTCGATACTCCGGAAGAACGAATGAAGGCGGATGCTCGGCAGTCCGTCCGGAACCGCGACGCCGTAGAGTTCGGGCGTTGATACCGCGTCGGCAAGCCCGCGCAGGATGCTCAATCCTCGAACCGCTTTCTCGGCGTCGACTCCATCGCTTCCGAAAAGTCGTTGGGCGATTTCACTGACTGCGGTGGCGCGCAGCACTGCGGATGTTCCATTATCGGTCGTGCAGGCATGAACAATTGCGGATGATGCGGTGGCAATCACTTTGGGCAGAGCCGCGGCGACATCCGTTGGAGTCGCGTCTATTCCCAACGACTTTGCGACACGCGCGATGGCGACGTCGAGTGCGGAAGTGCGTACAGTTACTTGTGGAGCAAAGTCGGCCCCGTTGACGTCCAGGACAGCGGCGAGCTCCACGAACGGCTCGGTAGCGAGCGGTAGGGTGCCGTCGAACCGCTGTGTGAGTTGCCGTCCACGCACGATTGCATGGCGCCAATCTGCGGGCGTGCCAAAACTAGTGTCGCCGGGTTCGCGGGCCGAGCCAAAGCTGCCGAAAAAATCAAACAGATACTGGAGACTGACCTCCGAGTCGGGACCTTCATCGGGCAACGAGGCGCTCGACGCCAGAATCCTGACCTTGTGCCGATGCTCAGGTCTGTCAAGACCCAGCTTGGCGAAGAGGCTTCTCAGGAGACCGACGACCTCCATTCCGGCCGAGCCACGAACCAGGTGAAGCTCGTCCATGACTAGAAAGAAATAGGCATCGTCGTTTTCTTCAAGCCATTTGCGAGTCGATATGAAGATTGGCTCGTCGACCTCGCGCACGAGCATTGTCGCGAGCATTGATGTATTGGTAATCAGGATATCCGGCGGGGTTACCTGCATGTCCCAGCGGGTGACCATTTCCGCGCCATCGAGCGAGGGAAACAAAAACCTTGTGGGTTCGGGGGCTTCTCGACCAGCCACGTTTGCATCGGCAAGTTCTCGCGCATCATGTTCGCGCGCAAGTGTTTGCGTGGCTGCCAGGTCGCTCATCCGGCTGCGCATCGTCTCCATGCGTCGCGCCCGCTTGCGCTTTTCCTGCGCAGTGTTGGCACGTCGAGGATGATTGAGGTGGCCGGTGACCGGGGCGGCGCCAGTGTATCGGCCAAAGAAAATGCGATTTCCACTGAACCGTTCATCCATCACGGATGTGGCTTCGTCCGAGTCGAGCGCACGGCGTAGTCTCGTCATCTGGTCTTCGACTAGCGCGTTCATCGGATAGATCAGTAACGCGCGAACCGCTTTGGGGCGGCCAGGACTTTCTTTAGCGCGTTGAGCGACGAATTCCTGTCCGGCTTCTTTGTACCATTCGCTTGAGAGCTTTTCGCCATGTGGTGCAGGCCACCGCACAGCCTCCTGCGCGATGGTCGCGAAGATGGGCAGCATGAACGATTCGGTCTTTCCCGAGCCGGTTCCGGAAGTCACGATTCCAGGCATACCACGACCCACACCGCGTTCGAGCATCTGCCATTGATGCAGGTAGGGGCGCACATTGCTGGTTCGCCGCAGGTCGTCCCTGCCGGACGCTTTGCCGGGAAACAGTCCGGACAGTGCCAGTTCCACAAACGCGCGCCGGGCAACACTCGAAAAGGAGCGCAGCGGATTTCCCGAGTCGAGCAGGACGAGGTCCTGGAGAAAATGCGTCACCTGTTCATAGCGTGGCACCGGCTCAAGGAAGGGCTCCGTCGTCAGAGTGCCGTGTCGGGTTAGCAGTTGTCGCCGTGCTGCCGAGACGGAATGGTCGCGAATCCGGAAAGCAGTTTCCAGATACGACAGGAAGAATTCCCGGATTCTATGGGTAGCGCCTATCGGGTCGAGCATGTCGTTTACCGTGATTGTTGTGTGTTCAATTCGTCATCGACGTATAACCGTCTCTCAGTGTCGACGGGAGGGTTGTTGCATCCCTGGAGCAGAGAAACTGTCCCCATCCTTGAACGGCTGTCATCAGGTGCTCGGCGTCGCCACCGATGAACTGATTTCTGAATCTTGCGAGACGGGCGAGCACGTCCGGAGGCAAATCAAATGTGACGACCCTTGTCAGCCAGTCGCCAGCGACGGAAGCAGTCGGGACGGTATCGGAGGCAATCGAGAGGCGGTTAGGCGGGGGTACGGGCGGAACGGCGCTTGCCAGTGCTGCGACGGCGCCCGCCTCATGCACGCCGGGAAAAACTGGAACCAGGTATCCGGACCGACCATCGTCGGGGGATCCCACGCCAGACTGCGCGTCACTTCGGCCCGTGGTCGTCGCGAATACCAAAAGGTTGGTCGGACGGAAGGCGCTCTGGAGAACGGTCTGAAACGACGCGAGCCATAGCCGGTAGGGCGCGGCATCAATGTCGCGCATGCAGACAATATGAAAGCAATCGGGTGCGCCCAAGGCTGCCTGCCAGGCATGCGCGAATGCGGTCGGTGCTTGCGTCCCGGGTGCCCGCCAGAGGTCGTCGAGACCGATGATGCTGGGGTCCAGAGCCATCGTTCGATAAACACCGGCGGAGATGCAACGCGCATACGCCCGGAGGGTGAGTTCGGCTTGCGGGCCACATAGCAGCACCAGCTCCCCGGCGCGCGCGAAAATGTCAGTCAGTCGTAGTGCGCTTTCATCGATTCCATGGCGCTTAGCTTCCTCGCTGATGACGGCGGTCAAGGAACCATATCCAATTTCGTTACAGGCGCCGCTCGGCATTCCGGTTCCCCAAGGCGGCATGGCCGGTGGAATCAGCGACGGCTCATGGTAACCGTGTTGAGTCAGCATGCCCTCGAGTCGTTCGGCAATGAACGACAACGCGGGATGGCCTTGAACGGGGCTTTGGGCGAGGGTGATGCGCAATTCCGAGGCAACCGCCGACAAGCCATCTGAAATCGCCTTCTGTTGCTCACGCCTCTCGTTACACTGTCTCTCCAGTTCTGCGGCGTCGCTCGAAGCCCGGGCGCGACGCTGCTCCAGATTCAGGATCTCTTCCGAGAGTTCGTCGCGCTGACGTCGTGCTTCGGTAAGTGATGCCTCGGTTTCCTCTCTCACCTGACGCTCAAGGCTGGGCCGTGCCTCTTCGAGAGCATGGCGGGTCGCCAGTTGCGTCGCGGCCGCGACTTTGTCCTTGATACCCGTGAGGTTGAGTATCAACGAAGCCAGTTCTTCAGACGCCTCCAGTCGTGCTTCAAGTATCGGCCAGTCTGTCTGGAGCCGTTCCATGTCAAGGACGATGCCGTTGTCCTCTCCCGGCATGAGGTCCGCCTGCCGGAGCGCGCGGGAAATGTACTTGACGGCATCCCGTGACGGTCGTGCGTAAGCGGTATCTCCAACACCCTGCATGAACTTCCGGAAGCGGTCGATAACGCGCTCGATAAAGTCCTGGTCACTACACCAGTTGACCGTTCCAATGACGGTAGCATGCGGTATGGTTTGAGCTGGAATGACCCGCAATCCGTTGAAGTCCAGCGACGTTTTCCAACCGTTGGGCATTTCCTTCAGTTGCACGGGGCGCGAGAGGCTGTTGCTGCGCCAAAGACCATCGGCCGAGCGCGTGAGCGTGACATCACAGAAGAGGTCATCGGACAGCAGGGCGACCGCAGTCACGGAGTTGAATTCAAGCGGGAGGGGGACGCCCTCATTGAAGAGCCTTCGTCGTGCCATCTCTAGTGAAATCGACGACAGGTCGACAATTGGCGTCGCCCGCACGATGTCCTCGGCGAGGAGGAGGTCGGGACCATGTAGGTCACGTTGCTCGTTCGGACGCTGCGTGAATGTCCACAGGCTGTCGGTTGGGGCGTTAAGCAGACCGCGCCTTGAGAATATTTTCCCTTCCTTGGGAAACATTTCTACCGTGTTATCGATTCGTTTCCATTGCCCTGCGACTCGCACCGCGAGGGGCTCAATCCGTGCCCAGTTCGCTTCGTTTCTGAAGACTTTTCCCAAAAACAGCTCGTCGTCCATCACAACCCCATAACCCTCATTTTCACTGGTGCCCGACAGGGGGCGGCATCAATTCCTGAACCCGAAACACGTTCCTGTTTCGAGACCATCCAAGTGCTTCCGCCGACAGGCTACTCAACTTTGCGTCAAGCGCCCACCTGTCGTCGACAAAGGCCTGGCCGAACATGGAGCGTATCCAGCCGACGCAGTCTGCAGTCATACCGTAGACATACGTCCAGCGCCCGTCCACTAATGCTGGACCAGGACTTCGACAGGACGAAAGCATGACGAGATTCGCAAGTGGCTCGACGAGGTGACCGTCCTCGCTATTTCGTATGAGGCGGGCGCCGTCCCATCTGAACATCGCGATTCGCGCACGTCGGTACGCCTCGATGATTGCTGACGTTCGGGAAGTGGTCACGTACCGCGTGGAACCGGGGCCGGTGACAACGAAGATGTCATCCCGGTCGCCTCGTTCTCGCCGGAAACGTTCGAGGTTTACTGGCCCGGGATTCGTGTTATCAAGGCTCCGAAAAATGCCGTCGGTCCAGTTCCATCGCCCCACGCGTCGATGTCGCGATTCATCGACGTTCTCGGGTGGCCAGCAGTCCGGCGCAGCCATGGGGGCGTATATCGGCTGTTCGGCAACCACCCATGCGAGTTCTTTCGCGACCTCGTCGAGAGCAGGTCCCCGCGCGAGTTGCATACATGCGGCGTACTCACTTGCTCCGGGTCGTTCCATCACCGTACAGCCGGCGGCTTGAGCGGTTTGCTGGAAGCGGCGCCGGATATTCGCAGGTGCACTTCCAACGAGCAGCAATCCTTCTATGCCTTCTCTATTCCTAACTCTGATAAGAGAGGGTGGAGTCAGCCACCATCGGCGCGCTCGCCATCTCAGATTGGAGGTAGGTGTCAGCCAGCCACACTCCATCAATCCACGCAGTATGTCCCAGACCGGGGGAGCGTTGTCTCCGAGGACGGCGCGCATGGTCGACACAAGCTCCTGTTCTGACCAGCCGGCGCGGCCTCCGGCGTACACCACTTCCAGACAGTCCTGGAACTTTGCTGAGCGCTCACTATCGACGGGCGGGTGGTCATCAGTGATGTTCGTCAGGACAATCGGCCCGCATGTCGAACGAACACGCGCTTCCTCCCGTCGCCGCCACGTCGCCTCCTCGATATCCCTGAGTTCGGCGTGTTCAAGGGCATCGGGGAAAAAGGCAACTGACGTTTCGATGGCGAGAGGCTCCGCCGACGGAATAATGTTCTCGTCCAGACGAAGCTTGTATGTGCCCTTGAGCGGCGTGCACGCGATGATTGAATAGAGGTTGTCGGAATCGCGACGGAGCCGACACTTCACTCCGTCTTCGTGCACTGGGCGCAGCGTCACAGCGCCGGGACCTGCAATCCTGATTTGCGGGAGAAGTGCGCTCCGGCCGAGAAGTCCTGAGCCGGTCCTGTGCCCGCCGACAAGCATCATGGCCTGGGAAGGCGGACCGGCTGGTTCGATGCTCCCTCCTAAGTATTGATACACGGAGCGGCAATCGCGGGCCGGAATCGGGCCCGCTAGTCTCCATTCGTCTCCAATCGGCTCTGTACTGACGCCCCATTTAAGGGCGACGTCCCGGTTTTTCTTTGATAGGAGGAGAAGGCAGCGGGTGGGCACTGGTGGCTGGAGCAGACTCGAATGCCATACACCGAAGCGGGACTCGACGAACGGGATGCCGCCGCGGCTGATGGCCGAAACAAGCGCTTCACTTGCGATTTTCCCGACTCGCTCGCTAGCCCAAGATGTCGTTTGCGCCATAACAAGGTCCGGGAACCCCTCTAGGATCTGGAGCGGGTCGACGTTCCCTTTCATATCAGCCAGAACGACGCGCAGTTCCACGTCGCCGAGCGTTGCGCTGAATCTGAGCTCAAGGCGCGGTACAAAGAATCGCTCGGCTGTTGGTGAATGCCGTTCCGTCAGGAGACCGGTCAAGGCTACCCAGAAGCGATGCAGGCCAAGCAACGAGGCCTTCCTCAGATACAGCTGCCGGTATTCTGCGCTCGCCTGGCGCATTGCCGACGAAAAGCTGGCGTCGTTTTCGACCAGGGGGGCCAGCTTAATTGCAGCCCCTACTGGGTCAACGATTGTGCGGTATTCCGTCCTTCGGTCCAGAAGTTGACGCAGTCGCTTGACGTCACGCCAACTCGGGAACGTTATCGCGTTGGTGAGGCCTAGGTGCTTGCCCGTGCCCGGTGGTGGAAGCATGACCTGTCGGACGGCTTCCCCGGCGGCGTGCGCCTCGTCACACCAGTCTCGCAACCGGAGCCACAGGTCTGGCAACGCCGAACGGTTGTTGAATGGATTCTGGGTTCCGAAGGCTCGAGCGAGGTTTTTGCCGAACTCGTGCGTTGAGTTGTTGTTGTCAGCCGTCGCGACAATCGCACATGTCATCACGAGGAACCGAAAGAAGCCCGGCAGTTCCGGTCTGGGCTTGAATGGCACGACACCGTTGGCCAGTGCGTCGATCATTGCGGCCGGACCACCGCAGGCTGCGGCCAGCAATCGTACCGGGTCTGCGTCATGCGCGATTTTCAAAGCCATGCGCAGTTGCGGTTCGGATGCGTCGATGTAGCGCAGCGGGCCTGCACCAAACGCCCCGTCGGAATGCAGATAGTAAGCCGTAAGCGCGGCTTCGACGCGCATCTGGTCCGCCGCCGAACACCGGTCTGCTACTAGAGCTAACACCGAATGGCCCTCTTTCCAGGAAGTTCTTTGCTCTGATTTCAGTGTTGCTTTCCGCTTATCGGAGCCGAAAGCGACTTCTTCTGACTATATGAATGTAACAGGATGTTACCTCAATCGCGCATCCAAAAATCCAAAAATCACGAGTCCATTGATTCACTCGCACATTCATCGACTCGTACCGCTCGGAAACGGAGTGGTTGGGATAGCCTGTGGCCTCTTTGTATGCCAGTTCGCCTTTTTCGACGTGCGCCACCATCGCCGATTTAAAAGCCAGGCTATAGTCTCGCTGCGTCCGCTTGATCCCTTGCCTCACTTGGCAGGTCTCCGCTTCCGCGAAAAAGTGTCAACCTATTTCACGACGGGTCACGGAAAGCAAAAAAGCCGCTGTCCTTGCGGAACAGCGGCTTTTTTGGTGAAACTGGTGGCGAATCAGGGATTCGAACGCCAGACTTTTGGACTATGATTTTGCGGCTGAGCTCTCATAAAACATGACGCTCCACAGGTAGGTTAGTCGCGCCAATTTTTTCGCTCCGTCGCAAAACTACGGTGCCAGTCGCACATACTCTGGCGCCCTACGACTACAAGAGGAATCAAACGTCAATATTCCCCGCCCGCAACGCATTGCTCTCAATAAACGCCCGCCGCGGCTCGACATCATCCCCCATGAGGGTAGTAAAGATCCCATCCGCAGCAATCGCGTCTTCGATCTGCACACGCAGCAGTCGCCGCACTGCCGGATCCATCGTCGTTTCCCACAGCTGCTCGGGGTTCATCTCCCCCAGCCCCTTATAGCGTTGTTTCGACACGTTCCGCTCAGCATCCGCCAGCAGCCACTTCATCGCGCTCTTGAAGTCCGCCACGGCCATGCTGCGCTCACCGCGCTTGATGACCGCACCTTCCCCAATCAGCCCCTTGAACGTATTCGCGGTCGTCACGAGCTGCTGATAATCCGCCGTGTGCTGGAATTCCTGGTCGATGACCGAAACCCGCACGTTGCCGTGATGTGTCCGCTCGACATGCAGCGCTCGCTGTTCGCGAACCGCGTCATACGAAGGCACAACCCGCACTTCGTTCTTCAGCGCTTCATCATGCAACGCCGCGTGCAGCGCCTTAGCCGAAGCCTCGGTCGACTCCTCGTTGGAGAGATCGATCACCACGCCATCCATAACGGCTTCCAGCGCAGCCGGGTCATACAACCGGCTCAACCGATCGATAACGCTCTGCGACAGCAGATACGACCGTGCCAGCTCCCCAAGCGCATCGCCCGAAATCGCCGCCGCGTTCTCCCCAGGCACCAGCTCCGACCCTTGCAGCGCCAACCGCAGCATATGCGCGTTGAGCTCCACGTCATCCTTCAGATACCGCTCGTCCTTGCCCGCCTTGATCTTGTAAAGCGGCGGCTGCGCGATATACACGTATCCGCGCTCGATCATGTCCGGCATCTGGCGATACAGGAACGTGAGCAGCAGTGTCCGGATGTGCGCACCGTCGACGTCCGCGTCGGTCATGATGATGATGCGGTGATAGCGGAGCTTGTCGAGGTTGTAGTCTTCCTTGCCGATCCCGCACCCAAGCGCGGTCACGAGCGTGACGATCTGTTCCGACGACAGCAGCTTGTCGTAGCGAGCCTTCTCGACGTTCAGCACCTTGCCGCGTAGCGGCAGGATCGCCTGGAACTTGCGATCGCGCCCTTGCTTGGCCGACCCACCTGCCGAGTCACCCTCGACGATATAGATTTCGCACTTCGCCGGGTCTTTCTCCTGGCAGTCCGCGAGCTTGCCGGGCAGGCCGACGCCGTCGAGCACGCCCTTGCGGCGCGTCATCTCACGCGCCTTCCGCGCAGCATCGCGCGCACGCGCGGCCTCGACGATCTTCCCGCAAATGATCTTCGCGTCGATCGGCGTTTCCAGCAGGAATTCTTCCAGCGCCTTCGCCACAACCTCCTCAACCGGCGCACGAACCTCGGAAGAAACCAGCTTGTCCTTCGTCTGCGAGCTGAACTTCGGCTCCGGCACCTTCACGGACAGCACGCACGACAGCCCTTCGCGCATGTCGTCGCCGGTCGTCTCGACCTTCGCCTTCTTCGCGATTTCGTTGTCGGTGATGTACTTGTTGATGACGCGTGTCATCGCGGCCCGCAGGCCGGTCAGGTGCGTGCCGCCGTCGCGCTGCGGAATGTTGTTCGTGAAGCACAGCACGTTCTCGTTGTAGCTGTCGTTCCACTGCATCGCGACTTCGACGCCCACGCCGTCCTTCTCGCCGTTGGCGAAGAACACGGTCGGGTGCAGGTTGGTCTTCGTCTTGTTGATGTACTCGACGAAGCCCTTCACACCGCCGGCGAACGCGAAATCGTCTTCCTTGCCCGAGCGCAGGTCCGTGAGACGAATCCGCACGCCGTTGTTCAGGAACGAAAGCTCGCGCATCCGCTTCGCGAGGATGTCGTAGTGATACTCGACCGTGCCGAAAATGGTCGGATCGGCCATGAAGTGCACTTCGGTGCCGCGGTTCTCGGTGTCGCCGGTCACGAGCATCGGCGACACTTCCACGCCGTCCACCACCTCGAGCACGCGATCCTGCGCGACGCCGCGATGGAACTCCATGAACCGCTTCTTGCCATCGCGGCGCACGGTGAGGCGCAGCCAGCTCGACAGCGCGTTCACGCACGACACGCCCACGCCGTGCAGGCCGCCCGACACCTTGTAGCTGTTCTGGTCGAACTTGCCGCCGGCGTGCAGCTCGGTCATCACGATCTCGGCGGCGCTGCGCTTCGGCTCGTGCTTGTCGTTCATCTTCACGTCGGTCGGAATCCCGCGGCCGTTGTCGGTCACGGAAATCGAGTTGTCGGCGTGAATCGTCACGTGGATGTCGTTGCAGTACCCGGCCAACGCTTCGTCGATCGAGTTGTCGAGCACCTCGAACACGAGGTGGTGCAGACCGGTGCCGTCCGACGTGTCGCCGATGTACATCCCGGGGCGCTTGCGCACCGCTTCCAGCCCTTCGAGGATCTGGATCGACGAAGCGCCGTAGCTGCTGTTATCGGGTTGCGAATTGTGCTGTTCACTCATGGATATCTTCCGGTTCTGCGGGGCCACTCTCGTGGCGGCGCGGTGCGTTTCAGCGAGAAATCGCCGGGCCGCTCCAGTTTCCTGGCCCGCCCCAAGTGCCGAAAAGGCACTAAAAGGGCGGGTTGTCGGTTCGCCATAAAAACGCCAAAGGGGCTTGCCGCCCCCTGGTGTGTGTCGCGATGTCGAGCGCGTCAGATGCGCATCGGCATCACGACATACTTGAACTCGTCGTTCTCGGGCACGGTGATCAGCGCGCTCGAGCTGGCGTCGCCGAGGCTCACCTGCACGGTGTCGACCTTCAGGTTCGCGAGCACGTCGAGCAGATACGTGACGTTGAAGCCGATGTCGACGGTATCGCCCTGGTAGGCGATTTCGAGTTCTTCCTGCGCCTCTTCCTGATCGGCGTTGGTCGACATGATCTTCAGCTGGCCCGGCGCGATGATGCAGCGCACGCCCTTGAACTTGTCCGAGGTCAGGATCGCCGCGCGCTGCAGCGAACGCTGCAGTTCCTCACGGCCGATCTCGAACGTGTTCTTGTGCGCCTTCGGGATCACGCGCTGGAAGTCGGGGAACTTGCCCTCGACGAGTTTCGACACGAGCTCGACCTGGCCGAACGTGAACTTGGCCTGGGTTTGCGCGATGTCGATGGTGACGGTGTCGTCGATGTCTTCGAGCAGGCGCTGCAGCTCGAGAATCGTCTTGCGCGGCACGATGACTTCCTGGCGACCGAACGTGCCGCCTTCGAGCTTCATCGACGAGAACGCGAGGCGGTGGCCGTCGGTGGCCACGGCCATCAGCTGGTCGCCGTCGACGACGAGCAGCATGCCGTTCAGGTAGTAGCGGATGTCCTGCTGCGCCATCGCGAAGTGCACCATGCCGAGCAACTGGCGGAACGACTTCTGCGGGACGGTGAGCGTGGCGCCGAAATCCTTCGCCTGCGCGACGGTCGGGAACTCGTCGGCCGCCAGCGTCTGCAGCGCGAAGCGGCTCTTGCCCGATTGAACGGTGAGGCGCTTGTCGGCGAGCGACAGCGTGACCTGGCCGTCAGGCATCGCGCGCAGGATGTCGAGCAGCTTGCGGGCCGCGACGGTGGTCGCGATCTGGTCGCCGCCGACGCCGAAGTCGGCGCGCGTGGTGATCTGCAGCTCCAGGTCGGTCGACAGGAATGAAACGTCCGGGCCGTTCTTGGTGATCAGCAGGTTGGCGAGGATCGGCAACGTATGGCGGCGTTCGACGATGCCGCTGACCGTTTGCAGCGGCCTGAGGAGGGTGTCTCGTTCGGTCTTGACCAGTTGCATAGAGTTCCTTCGTTGAGTAACGGCCTGCAGCGCAGCAGCCACGCAGCGCCCCGCCGGCCGGGCTCTTGGCCCGCCACCACCGGGGCGGTCAAACCAGTATTGTGCCTCAAAACCGAACCGCCCCCCTTAAATTGGGGCGGAGGCCGAATTATCAAGCGCGGTGCGCGCGCTCAGCCCTTCAGCGTCTGTTCCAGCACGTGCAGCTCGTGGTTGAGCTGCGCGTCCTTGCTGCGCTCGTCGGCGATCTTGCGCACCGCGTGCAGCACGGTGGTGTGATCGCGCCCGCCGAACAGCTCGCCGATTTCCGGCAGGCTCTTCTGCGTGAGTTCCTTCGCCAGGTACATCGCAATCTGCCGCGGCCGCGCGATGTTCGCGGGGCGCTTCTTCGAGTACATGTCCGCGACCTTGATGTTGTAGAAATCGGCGACGGTCTTCTGGATGTTCTCGACCGAAATCTGCCGGTTCTGCACGGTCAGCAGGTCCTTCAGCGCTTCCTTGGTCAGCTCGATCGAGATCTCGCGGCCGTGGAACTTCGAATACGCGAGGATCTTGCGCAGCGCACCTTCGAGTTCGCGCACGTTCGAGCGCAGGTGCTTCGCGACGAAGAACGCGACGTCTTCCGAGAGATTCACGCCTTCCGACTGCGCCTTGCGCATCAGGATCGCGACGCGCATTTCCAGCTCGGGCGGCTCGATTGCGACGGTGAGGCCCGAATCGAAGCGCGAGATCAGGCGATCGTCGATGCCCGAGATTTCCTTCGGATACGTGTCGCTGGTGATGATCACCTGCGCCTTGTTCGCGACGAGCGCCTCGAACGCGTAGAAGAATTCCTCTTGCGTGCGCGACTTGCCGGAGAAGAACTGGATATCGTCGATCAGCAGCAGGTCGAGCGAGTGGTAGTAGCGCTTGAAGTCGTCGAACGCCTTGCGCTGGTACGCCTTCACCACGTCCGACACGTATTGCTCGGCGTGGATGTAGCGGATGCGCGCGCCGGCCTTGTCGAGCAGCAGCTGGTTGCCGATCGCGTGGATCAGGTGGGTCTTGCCGAGGCCGACGCCGCCGTACAGGAACAGCGGGTTGTACGAGATGCCCGGGTTGTCCGCGACCTGGATCGCGGCGGCGCGCGCGAGCTGGTTCGCCTTGCCGGTCACGAAGTTGTCGAACGTGAGCACCGGGTTCAGCTTCGAGCGCTCGTACATCGAATCGGCTTCGCCGCCGTTCGCGGGCGCGGCGCCCGGGCCCGGACGCCACGTGCGGCGGCCGGCCGCGGCTTCGTGCGCGGGCAGGCTCGGCAGGTCGATGTCGGCGTCGTCGGCGTTCAGGTGGTGTGCGGCGGCCGCCGACGGCGTCATCGGCACGTCGGCCGGCGCGCTGGGCGCAGCGGCGGCATTCGCGGTCAGGTTGGCGGCGATCGCGGCGACCGTCGCGGCCGGGCCGTTCGGGGTCAGCGGCGCACGTGGCGCGGCCGGTGCGGCGCCTGCGGCGGCGCTGCGCATGCCGGCCTTCGGATCGAGGACGAACTGGACTTCGATCGGCGTGTTCCAGAATTCGCGGGCCAGATCGGAGATCCGGCCCGAAAACTGGCTCTTGACCCAGTCCAGCTTGAAGCGGTTCGGCGCGGCGATGGACAGCGTGTTCGCCGACGCATCGAAGGCCACCGGGGCCAAGGGTTTGATCCACGTCACGTACTGCTGGGGCGTCAGCTCGCGCTCCAGCAGTGCGGAACAGTGTTGCCAGAAATCGTTCATCAAGTAACTGTCGTTTTTTGCGTGCACAGCGCGGCTCGCCGGCGCCCTTGTCGCAGTCGCGCAACAAGGCCCGAAGCGGTCGTGCGAGCGTGCCTCGGACGCCTGCGTCACAGTGTTGGAGGGGCAGGCGCGAGCCGAGGCGGCGTGCGGGATTCTTGGAGATAAGGCGAGATTCTAACGCCAAACGCGGCCACAGCGGGACTTATCCACAGGCTGGGTTGGTGGGTCGCGGGGCCGGATCGGCGCGGCCCGGCACAGGCGAGCGACTCGTAAAGTATTGACCGTCAACGGAAAAACGGTTTAAATAGCGGGTTCCGCGAAAACCAATCCTGTATTCCCGGCGATTGCGTTCGCCCGAATGCCTCCGGTTAAGGGCACGCGGTCCCCTGAATTTCGACATTCTCGAACAAGTGAGAACATCATGAAACGTACTTACCAACCGTCCGTGACGCGCCGCAAGCGCACCCATGGCTTCCGTGTCCGCATGAAGACGGCAGGTGGCCGCAAGGTCATCAACGCTCGCCGCGCGAAGGGCCGCAAGCGCCTCGCCATCTAAGGCAGGTTGCGCGCTGTGTCCGCCGTCCGCAGTCCTGCGGAAGGTGCCGTCGAGCCGGGTGCGAATCCGTCGCAGACGAAAGCCGCCTTCCCGAAAGCTGCGCGACTTCTGAAAACGGATGAATTTTCATCCGTTTTTCGTTTGCGCCCCTGGCGGCGCTCCGCGCACTTCGTGATCTACGGCAAGCCGACCGGTCAGCCTGCACGCCTGGGGCTCGTCATCGGCAAGAAGTATGCGCCGCGAGCGGTCACCCGTAACCTCGTGAAGCGGCTGGCGCGCGATCAGTTTCGCCTGCGCCGCGCCGAATTCGCCGGTTACGACCTGCTGCTGCGGCAGCACACGCGCTTCGACAAGAAAGCGCTGCCGAGCGCGGCTTCCGCCCCGCTCGCGGCGATGTGCGCGGCCGAGATCCGCGAACTGCTCGACAGGGCAGTCCGGGAAATCGCGCGCCGTGCGTCGAAGCCCGCGTCCGAGTGACGCATCCGTCCGTGGTGCGGCGGCGTTCGCGCCCGCCCGGCCGGTTTTGACGCGGCGTCGTACGGCGCCGCCCAAGGTATGAAAACGGTATTGATCGCCTTGCTGCGCTTCTACAAGGTTGCCGTGAGCCCGATGCTCGGCAACCGTTGCCGTTTTTATCCTTCCTGTTCGGATTACGCGCGCGAGGCAATCCAGTATCATGGCGCCGCGCGCGGCACGTATCTCGCCGTCAGGCGCGTGTGCCGATGCCACCCGTTTTCCGCGGGCGGCATCGACCTCGTCCCGCCGCCCAACTCCGACACTCGCGCTCGCGGCGAAGCCGACGCGCGGTCCCATCGACTCTGAGACAACGCATGGATATCAAACGCACCGTCCTATGGGTGATCTTCTTCATGTCAGCTGTCATGCTGTACGACAACTGGCAGCGGGACCATGGACGCCCGTCGATGTTCTTCCCGAGCGCCACGCACACGGCCCCGGCCGCTGCCGGCGGCGCATCGGGCACGGGCGCGACGACGACCGCAGGTGACGTGCCGCCCGCCGCAGCCGGCGCCGCACCGTCGACGACGGCCCCGGCCGCCCAGGCGCAGCTCGTGAAGTTCTCGACCGACGTGTACGACGGCGAAATCGACACGCGCGGCGGCACGCTCGCGAAGCTGACGCTGAAGAAGCAGGGCGACGGCAAGCAGCCCGACCTGTACATCACGCTGTTCGACCACACGGCCGGCCACACGTACCTCGCGCGCACGGGCCTGCTCGGCGGCGATTTCCCGAACCACAACGATGTCTATACGCAGCTGAACCCCGGCTCGACGTCGCTGACGGGCGACCAGAACACGCTGAAGCTGTCGTTCGAATCGCCGGTGAAGGGCGGCGTGAAGGTCGTGAAGACCTACACGTTCACGCGCGGCAGCTACGTGATCGGCGTCGACACCAAGATCGACAACGTCGGCACGGCACCGGTCACGCCGACGGTCTACATGGAACTGGTGCGCGACAACACGGCCGTCGAAACGCCGATGTTCTCGCATACGTTCCTCGGGCCGGCGGTCTACACGGACGCGAAGCACTTCCAGAAGATCGACTTCAGCGACCTCGACAAGAACAAGGCGAACTTCGAGAAGTCCGCGGACAACGGTTGGGTCGCGATGGTGCAGCACTACTTCGCGTCGGCCTGGATTCCGCAGCAGGGCGCGAAGCGCGACATCTACGCTGAAAAGATCGACCCGACGCTGTACCGCGTCGGCGTGAAGCAGCCGGTCGCCGCGATCGCGCCGGGCCAGTCGGCCGACGTGCAGGCGCGCCTGTTCGCCGGTCCGGAAGAAGAGCGCATGCTCGAAGGCATCGCGCCGGGCCTGGAGCTCGTGAAGGACTACGGCTGGGTGACGATCATCGCGAAGCCGCTGTTCTGGCTGCTCGAGAAGATTCACGGCTACGTCGGCAACTGGGGCTGGGCGATCGTGCTGCTGACGGTGCTGATCAAGGCCGTGTTCTTCCCGCTGTCGGCCGCGAGCTACAAGTCGATGGCGCGCATGAAGGAAATCACGCCGCGCATGCAGGCGCTGCGCGAACGCTTCAAGAGCGATCCGCAGAAGATGAACGCCGCGCTGATGGAGCTGTACAAGACCGAGAAGGTCAATCCGTTCGGCGGCTGCCTGCCGGTCGTGATCCAGATCCCGGTGTTCATCTCGCTGTACTGGGTGCTGCTCGCATCGGTCGAAATGCGCGGCGCGCCGTGGATTCTGTGGATTCACGACCTGTCGCAGCGCGATCCGTTCTTCATCCTGCCGGTGCTGATGGCCGTGTCGATGTTCGTGCAGACGAGCCTGAACCCGACGCCGCCGGACCCGGTCCAGGCGAAGATGATGAAGTTCATGCCGATCGCTTTCTCGGTGATGTTCTTCTTCTTCCCGGCAGGTCTCGTGCTGTACTACGTGGTGAACAACGTGCTGTCGATCGCGCAGCAGTACTACATCACGCGCAAGCTCGGCGGCGTCAAGAAGAAGCCGGCCTGACGTTCGTTGCATTCGCGGGTGGCCAGCCGCCCGCGATGTGCGCAAAAAAAAGCCGCATGGTTCGTGACCATGCGGCTTTTTGTTTTCCCGGCGTTTTCCCGGCGACGACGGCGGCGGCGCGTGCGGTTGCTGCCGTTTAGGCCTTCTTCGCTTCGAGTTTCGGATCGCCGTAGAACTGCTCGACCAGTTCCTGCACGAGGTAGCGCTGATGCGGAGACAAGGCCTCGATCTTCGATGCGAGTTCGATCGTCTCGGGCGTGGGCGGATAGCGTTCGTCGCGCGGCAGCGGTTGCGGCGTCGGATGTTCGATCACGCTCGGCGATGGCCCGTAATGCAGCCAGTGCACTTCGACGCGCAACCATTCAGCGAGCGTTTCGAGTTTGTCCGACGTCGGGATCGTGCGGCCCGTCAGCCATTTGTGCGCGGTTTGCGGCGAAACGGGGTGCGTTCCGCGGTGACGCAGATTGAATCGGTTCGCCAGCTCCGTCGCGCCGGTGACCTTCTCCGGGCTGCGCCGCAGGGCGAATTTCAGGCGTTCCGAGAACGCGGCTTTTTCTTCGGATGTCGGCATGGGGAGATTGTGCAATTCCATCGCCGCGTCCCAGACAACCATACGGGATAAACGTATCTCGTTCGGACGAATCCCCCCTTGGTCAGGATGGGGAATGAAATTGAGGGACGCGGTGCCAAGCCCCTCCGGCACGCATACTCGTCCGAAATGGCCGCACCGTCATGACGCCGGACTGATACTCGGCTTATCCCCGGCGGGATAAATTCGGGCGTGTCCGAATCCGGCGTCGCGGCCGGTGGCGTATGAGCCGGCACGCTACAATGCCGGCGTTCCGATGCCCGAACTGTTGCGCGGGCGCACCATTGACCCGCTGATTACCCGATTTCCCTGATTCCTTCGATTCCCATGCTCGCTACCGATTCCGATCCGATCGTCGCCATTGCCACTGCTGCCGGCCGGGGTGGCATCGGGGTCGTCCGCGTGTCGTTCGGGCGCGGCGGCGAGGCGGCCGCGCTGCCGCTGATCGACGCGTTGTGCGGGCAAAAGCTCGCGCCGCGTCATGCGAGCTACGTGCCGTTTCTGGACGCGCACGGCGCGCCGCTCGACCGCGGGATCGCGCTGTATTTCCCGGCGCCGCATTCGTACACCGGCGAGCACGTGCTCGAGCTGCAGGGGCATGGCGGGCCGATCGTGATGCAGCTGCTGCTGCAGCGCTGCCTGGATGCGGGGCGCGGCTTCGGGCTACGGCTGGCGGAGCCGGGCGAGTTCACGCGGCGCGCGTTTCTGAACGACAAGCTCGACCTCGCGCAGGCCGAGGCCGTCGCCGACCTGATCGAGGCGAGCACCGAGGCGGCCGCGCGCTCGGCCGGGCGTTCGCTCGACGGCGCGTTCTCGCGGCAGATCCATGCGCTCGTCGACGACGTGATCACGCTGCGGATGCTGGTGGAGGCGACGCTCGATTTTCCGGAGGAGGAAATCGACTTCCTCGAAGCAGCCGACGCGCGCGGCAAGCTCGCGAAGATCCGCGCGCAACTCGCGCACGTGCTCGGCGATGCGCGGCAGGGCGCGCTGTTGCGCGAAGGGTTGTCGGTCGTGCTCGCGGGGCAGCCGAACGTCGGCAAGTCGTCGCTGCTGAATGCGCTGGCGGGCGCCGAGCTGGCGATCGTCACGCCGATCGCCGGCACGACCCGCGACAAGGTGGCGCAGACGATCCAGGTCGAAGGGATTCCGCTGCACATCATCGATACGGCCGGGCTGCGCGAGACGGAGGACGAAGTCGAACGAATCGGCATTGCGCGCACGTGGAGCGAGATCGAGCGCGCGGATGTCGTGCTGCATCTGCTCGATTCGCGCACGGGGATGACGGCGGACGACGAAACGATCGCCGCGCGGTTTCCGGCCGGCGTGCCGGTGGTGCGCGTGCTGAACAAGACGGACCTGACCGGCGTGCCGGCATGCGTCGAGCATCCGACGGCGGAAGGCGATCTGACCGAGGTGCATCTGTCGGCGAAACGCGGCGACGGGATCGACATGCTGCGCGCGGAGCTGCTGCGGATCGCCGGGTGGCAGGCGGGGGCCGAGGGTGTGTATCTGGCGCGCGAGCGGCATCTGATCGCGCTGCGGGCCGCGCAGGAACATCTCGCGCAGGCGGCAGATCATGCGGAGCAGCGTGCGCAGTCGCTCGATCTGTTTGCCGAAGAGCTGCGGCTCGCGCAGGAGCAGCTCAATGCGATTACCGGGGAGTTCACGTCGGATGATCTGCTGGGGGTGATTTTTAGCAGGTTTTGTATTGGGAAATGATCCGAGGGTCGTTGACCTCGTGGGGTGCTGCTTCATCTGCCTGCATCGTATCGGCACGCCTCGTCATACCTCTGTACGCTCCGACAACTCGACGCAAGCCTCTCGTGACGGCTCTGTCACGACGCTGACTATTTCGCAGCAGATTGTTCGCGTGGATGCTTGGGACTCCGCGTTCGGACAATGTTTGGACCGATGTCGTGCTCCATGTTGGCGCGATTGCCAAGCCTGTATCCGCTCGCGCTTCCCATTTTTGTCCTATTTCCTCGTCCGTCTCGCTTGCGATGGATTACCGCCGGCTCAACGAACCCTCGTGTTGTTCGTTCACCATGGGTTCATGCTCATGGCAAGCCGTCTGCCTGTTGGTCTCCAGATCTGGTTGGCAATCGAGCACGCGGAATTCGCGCCGTATCGTATCTCGTTGCGCCACGACCAATTGTGCAAAGGGATGTAAGCGCTCGCCTCGTAGCTCAAGTAGCCGACTCGAACGTAATGGGCTGGCGATTTCAGCGGGCGGCGTATTTCGTTGACAGATAGACCTTAAGGGTCTAAATTGAATCGCGTTGGGTAACGCTCCGCGTAGCCCGCTACCTCCGAAAGGAACGACATTATGAATAGCATCGTATTTGCGCGAATTCTGCGCGACCACGCTTATGGCCCTCAAATATTTCCCGCCGACGCCGGAAGACCTGCGTGCGCTGAAAGTGCGCCTCGGATTCACCGGCGAGCAGATGGCTCAGATGTTCGGATTGGCTGGCAACAGTCAGTGGCGAAAGTACACGGGGGGAGTCGAGCCGAGACCGATGTCGTTGCCGATGTTGTTCCTAGCGCTAGCGCTGCAGGATCGTTCCGCGACTGTCGACCAAGTGCTCGAGAAGTGTCGGCAGGTCGGCGCAACGATCGAGCTGGACGACGAGTAACCGCCGACGGCGCGCTTGCTGTTACCTTTCCGAATACACTTGCCAAATCTGCCGGTCCGATCGCCCTCATACCCAATGTCTGGCGTAACACTCGGTCGCCGAAGCCCACGATTACTGTCACATCGGAGTTATTCGAACTTGCCGGCATCCGCGCTGCAGAACACTGGCTGAATGTTCGCCCGACGGCGCGTCCGAGCCGGGGATATCGGTCGATGTTCGAAAACCTCTTCGCTGGCTTCGGTCGTATCCCCTACCGCGCTGACGGCTGCGCAGCGTTCAAACGCAGCATCGAGGCCGCAACTTGCACCGACTGTAAAGCCTCAGAGGTGTGCGCAATCTCCGCCACCGAAATCATTCTTCGCTGTTTGCTCGATGCAGTGGAGGCACACGCGTTTCTCGTGATTCCTGATATCTGGCCTCGGATGGGCGAGGCGGCGCGTTGCGTGCAAAATGCGGAGGCGCATCATGGCTCAAAATGATGACGCAACCTTATCTATCGAGGAGGCGCGCCGCGAACTGCTGCAGGCATCGCGTCAACTGAGCGTTCTGTTGCTCGATTTGTCGATGGATCCCGAACGGGTATTTGAACACTTTGCCGTACGCCGTGACGCCTTCTTCGAACTGTTGTCGGATCTGGGCGTCAAGGTCAATACGCGCCTGGAGGAAATGCTCCGTGAGTGAAAGCGTGAGCCTTCCCGTCGAAAAGCAGCTCGATGCCGCGCAAAGCAAAGTGAACGGCCCAGTGGGGTCGTTGTCGCTGTCAACGTCAATAGTCCTAAATATTCTTCGAAGACCTAGATCATGGACGGAATATTCACTGCGATAGTCGGCGTGCTTGGCGGCGAGATCGTAGGTACTGTGGCCGGTTTCCGTGCATCAGGGTCACTGGTCCTAGGGAGAGCCCGCCTGTATTTAAAGTTCGACATAGTCGAACTGTTGGGCGAGCCGTATCGATTCGATGCCCGACGCAATCTGATCAAAGATACGGAAAAGGATCCGCGCGGCGAGCGTCTCCACTACGAAACGCTCGCCGCGCTACAGGTCTTTCTGATGCATACCGAGCTGACGACGCCGGCTTGACTGCGCGACGGACCGGATCGAGGCGTTCGGACTGACGTCTGCCTTAATCCCAATGACGGTGATGATGGTAATACCCACCCCCACCGTAATACCCGCCACCATCAGGCACGACGATACAGCCGCTCAACAACACGGCGACGCCGGCAATCAGCAAAAGGGCCTTCTTCATCGCGTTCACCTGCTCGGGTTCAATATGAAACCCAGCATAGCGAGCGGCCTCGGCCCAGGCTGTAAGCGATCGTATCCCCGCGCCGCAATCCGTAACGGCGGATTATTCCGGTCACAATGACCGTAACAATTCGCCAAACAGCAGACGTTTCAAGCGACGACGACCCGGTTTCTCCCTGCATCCTTCGCGCGATACAGCGCGGCATCGGCAGCCTCGATCAACGCGTCGGGGGTCGACAGATCGTCGGCCGACACGGTCGCGCAGCCGACGCTGACGCTCACGCGCCCGGCCGGCGAGTCGGGCATCGCCAGGTCGAGCCGCAGCACGGCTTCGCGCACTTCGTCGGCCACCACCCGCGCACCGCGCGCGCCGGTGTTCGGCAGCACGATGGCAAACTCCTCGCCGCCGTAGCGCGCGACGATATCGGCCGGCCGCCGCACCGCGCCGGCCAGTGCATTTGCGACGGCGATCAGGCACGCATCGCCCTTCACATGACCGAACGCGTCGTTGTACGCCTTGAAGCGGTCGACGTCGACCATCAGCAGCGACAGCGGTTCGCCCTGCCGCCGCGCCTGCAGGAACAGCGTGTGGAAATGATCGTTGAAGTGGCTGCGATTGAACGCGCCCGTGAGTCCATCGCGCGCGGAAGAGCGGATCAGCGTCGCGTGCGCTTCGAACAGCTGCTGATACAGCATCGTCACTTCCCACGCGAGCACGCACACGAGCACGCCGGGCGTGAACATGCTGAACACGCGCGCGACATACCAGCCGACCGTGAAGCGGTTGGTGGACAGCAGGTTCAGCGTCGTATCGGTGAGGCAGGCGAGCACCGCGATCGCGAGCCACAGGTCGAGCGTCGTGCGCAGCCGGCCCGTGACCAGCACGGCCGCGAGCGCGAGCACGTTGAGGACCCACACGACGAGTGCGATGCCGCTGACGGGCAGCACGGCTGTGTCGCGGGGCGGGTGGAATGCCGGTGGCAGCGACACGTTCAGCGCGAGCGCACACAGGAGCGCCGCCGCGATGGCCGGCCCGCCGACGAGCACGACGGTCCAGCGGCGCGTCTCTTTCGCGCCGACCGGGGCGCGCGTCAGCCGCTCGCGTGCGACCAGCGCGGCCATCACGAAGCACGGAAAGCCAGCATGCCAGAAGACCCACATCCATGCGGCGCTTTGCGGGCGCGCGCCGAGCAGGCCGTGCGGGGCGAACACGCCGGGGAAGGTGAGCAGCTGCAGCGCGACGGCGAGCGCGGTGAACGCATAGGCGCCGCCGAGCGCACCGAGCACGGGCTGGCGCGTCACGGTGAACTGCGCGCCGAGGAAGAACGCGGCGATGCTCGCGGTCGTGAATACGGTGAGCGCGCACATCGGCATGAAGGGCTCGACGGGCGGCAGCGCGACGTTCGCATGCGGCGCGGCGATCCCGAGCGTGAGCAGGATGACAAGCGCCGTCAGCGCGCCGAACCACAGCTGACGTTGCGTCGTGTGCTGGATCAGGATGCCTTCCATGGAGTCCCCCGGACACGCGTGCGACGCACCCGATCTTGCGCCGGGCGGCACGCTTGCCGATCGCGGCGCGACCGGTGCGGCCCGATCCTATCGCGTTATTGGTCGGCGCTCAAATGCCGAGCCCCGGGCCGAAGTTGCCGGCGACCCAGCGCGTGACGGCGTCGACGTCCGCGTAGTCCTGTTCGGGCAGGCCGTCGAGCATCGACAGCACTTCGTTGCTGGCGCCGGCGTCGCGCGCGGCATCGACGATCGCATCCTTGTTCGCCGGATAGCGGACGGCCGCCAGGACATCGGCGATCTGCAGGTCGATCGTTTCGTTCGGGATATCGTGCGGAGGAATGGTGGGCTTGTCGTTCACGTGGGCGTCTCGCGGGTAGGGCGGGAATCGGATCGAAGCGCAAGGGCCGTGCCCGGCATGTTACGCGGCCCGCGCTGCCTCGGCCGGCGCGGGTTGCGGATGGCGACGATCGACGTCAATGCCCGCGTCGCACGCGGCGCCACGGATGCTTCCAGTCGATGTGCGGTGCGTTCTCGTCGCGCGGATGCTGGCGACGGTGCTCCTGCCAGAGTTCGTCGGAAAACAGCGCAGCCACAATGACGAGCGGCAGCACGAGGAAAATTCCGAGGATGACTTGCTCGACCACGATAGCCTCCTTGCGGTGGCAGGAACCCTTGCTCCCATTCTAGGCTCTGAACTCCGCCCGCGTTCAATTTCTTACAGTGCGAAACGGGCCCGAACGCGGCCGCGCCGCGCGGGCGTTCCGCACGTGCGCCGGCCTCAAAAAGGACATGAACATGCAACTCCAGAACGATACCAACACGCTCGCGCTGCGGCCGCTGGAGCGCCAGGACCTGCGCTTCGTCCACGAACTCAACAACGACGCGAAGATCATGCGTTACTGGTTCGAGGAGCCGTACGAAACCTTCTCGGAACTGTCGCAGCTGTACGACCGCCACGTGCACGACCAGCGCGAGCGCCGTTTCGTCGCGGTCGATGCGCAGGACGAACTGGTCGGCCTCGTCGAGCTGATCGAGCTCGACTACATCCACCGCCGCGGCGAGTTCCAGATCATCATCGCGCCGCAGCGCCAGGGGCGCGGCTATGCGGGCCAGGCGACGCGCCTCGCGATCGAATACGCGTTCAAGGTGCTGAACATGCGCAAGCTGTACCTGATCGTCGATACGTCGAACGCGGCGGCGATCCACGTGTACGAGAAATGCGGATTCCAGCACGAGGCCGAATTGAAGGAAGAATTTTTCGGGAATGGCGCGTATCACAACGCTTATCGGATGTGCATCTTCCAACGCGATTATTTCGAACGGCAGCAAACCGCCTGAATAAAGCAGGGTAAACACCACACCGGTAAAAGCGCTTGCGACGAGGCTTCGCGAGCGCCGAATACAGGCGGGAACTACGGATAAATACGGATACGCTTATACCTGGCATTTTTCTTGTATCAGGTATTTGCGATTCCGCGCTGCGGTAAAGTCGAATCGTTTCGGATGACTTTATGTGCATCGCATCAAAATGATCCGGATAGCGAAATGGATTATCCAAACCGTTCAATCGCCGCATTGTAACTTTGCTGAAAGCGTTGCCTGGTAACGCTCTCCGCCCGGCGGCGCGGGCCGATGCGCAGTTTGGCAGCGCTTGCCGAGGGTGCCGATTGCGCGAAAAGCAGCCTGCGCACGGGGTGCGACAATCCGCCGCTATTGCGGTCGCACAACAAATGTGCTTGCTATCGTTTACCGGTCTTCTAAAGTGAAAAACGCGGGTTCACGATCACCTTTAAACACATAGCTAACCCAGCCTGGTGCCCGCAAGCCTGGAGACAGAACATGATCAAGCGTACCGGTGTCCTTTTTGCCCTTGTCGGCGCATTTTGCGCTGTGTCGATTGCGCAGGCCGGCGGCGATTCGGCCGTCAAGCCGAAGCAGGAAATCCAGTTGACGAAGAACGCATGGGGCTGCCTGTCGAAAGACAATCTGGATTCCGTACTGAATCACGAACGTGACGGCAAGTCGCAGGCGAAGCAGCAGTACTTCGACGACTTCCGCTGCCTGTCGGTGCCGGAAGGCCAGCGTTTCCGCGTGGTGTCGGTCGACCAGGGCGACGTGCAGTTCGTCAGCGCCGACAACAGCGACCAGCAAGGCCTCTGGACCGATTCGCGCTTCGTCAAGCAGTAAGCGTCCCTTCATCGCGCCGTCGCACGACGCGCGAGCGCGCCGGCCCGACCAGCCGGCGGCGCGAACCGATCACGGCCCGGCGCCTGCCGGGCCGTTGCGCTGTGGATCGCGCATCACGCACGCCGGACGGCGCGCATTCGGTATCATCACGGCCCGACCGAACCGAATGCCCGCCCGGGCCGTATCCGCATGGCGCTGAAATCCACGATCTACAAAGCCGAACTGCAAATCGCCGACATGGATCGGCATTACTACGCCGATCATGCGCTGACGGTGGCGCGCCATCCGTCGGAAACCGACGACCGTATGATGGTGCGCATTGTCGCGTTCGCGCTGTTCGCGCACGAGCGGCTCGAATTCTGCAAGGGGCTGTCGGACGTCGACGAGCCCGACCTGTGGCAGAAGGATCTGACGGGGGCGATCGACGTGTGGATCGAGGCCGGCCAGCCCGACGAACGGCGCATCTCGAAGGCGGCCGGCCGCGCCGGGCAGGTCACGGTGATCGCCTACGGCGGCAAGACGTCGGATATCTGGTGGCAGGGCGTGCGCAGCAAGGTCGAACGACTGCGCAACGTGCAGGTGCTGTCGCTCGCCGACGGCGTCGCGGCCGCGCTCGGGCGGCTCGCGGCGCGCACGATGCGCCTGCAGTGCACGGTGCAGGACGGCACCGCGTGGATCTCGAGCGCCGACCACGATCCGGTCGCGGTCGAGTGGACGGTGCTGAAGGCGCGCGAGGGTGCGTAAGGGCCAGTCAGGGCCCCGCGCGCCGGCCGCGTTCAGCCGAGTGCGGCCGGCGGCCCCTTGAATTCGACCATGTTGCCTTCGGGATCGAACAGGTAGATCGACGGGCCGTAGCCGCCGGCGCCGTAGCGTTCGGCCGGCGCGCCGGGCCGCGCGCCATGCGCGGCGAAATGGGCGATCAGTGCGTCGGGATCGAACGGCTCGACGCGCAGGCACAGATGATCGAGGTTGCGTCCGGTGCCGGGCGGGCCGCTGTCGGGCCGGTCGATCGGGCCGCCAACCGTCAGCAAGTCGATCAGCGCATCGCCGGCGCGCAGTTGCACGAGGCCCAGGTCGGGCTGTTCCTTCTCCACATGACAACCGACGGCATCGCAGTAAAAGCGCGTCATTGCCGCCATGTCGGTCACGCGCAGCACGATGTGATCGATTCCGCGGATGGTGGGCTTCATGGGCGGGACTCCTTCGCAGTCGACGAGCATCGAGTGTAGACGCATCGCGCCTGCGCTGCCGGCCGGAACGCGGCACAATCGACGGACGAAAAAAAGCCCGTTCACGCAGAGCGGAACGGGCTTAATCCATATCAGGAGGAGACATGGAGGAGACAGTTCCAACTATACACACGGCGATGGTGCGACGCAATATTCCGATTGCAAAAAAACGTCAGGACGGCGATTTGTCGCATCTGCACTGCAGCAAAACGGTGACGGGACGATGACGAAAACGGCGCTGAAGCAGCCACCGCGCGCGTTTCGTCGGATTTATCTTTAACGATGCGACCCCGGCTCGCCGGCACGAATCACAGAGCAAGATTCAGGGCGCGACGGCATGTGCCGATGGCTAGAGTAGGCACCATCTACACTAGAGAGTGCGAGGTTCAGATGAAAACCGCCTATCCGACCGATGATGCCCGCTGGGGCGCCGTGACCGAGCGCGATCCGCATGCGGACGGCGCGTTCTTCTATGCCGTCAGCACGACCGGCGTGTTCTGCCGCCCGACCTGCGCGTCGCGGCAGCCGCGCCGCGAGAACGTGTCCTTTTTCGCCGATCCGGCTGCCGCACGCGCGGCCGGCTTCCGGCCCTGCAAGCGTTGCCAGCCGGAAGGGCTGCCGCGCGAGCTGGAAATCGTCAATCGCGCATGCGCGGTGCTCGACGCGCACGCCGAGCGGCTCACGCTGCAGCAGTTGAGCGACGCCGTGCACGTGAGCCCGTTCCACCTGCAGCGGCTCTTCAAGCGTGTGGTCGGCGTGTCACCGCGGCAGTACCAGGCCGCGCAGCGCGGCGCCGCGTTGCGGCAGGCGCTGCAAAGCGGGCAGCCGGTCACGCAGGCGGCCGTCGACGCGGGGTTCAACTCGCCGTCGCGGCTCTATGCGTCGGTGCCGCGCGAGTTGGGGATGGCGCCGTCCGCGTTCCGCCGCCAGGGCGCGGGCCTGCGGATCGACTATGCGACCGCGTCGACGTCGCTCGGCACGGTGCTCGTCGCCGCCACCGAGCAAGGCATCTGTCGGATCGCATTCGGCGACGACGCGGCGTCGCTCGTCGGCGAGCTGAACGACACGTTCGCCCGCGCCGAACTGGTCGAAGCGTCGGCCCGGCTCGCGCCGTTCGTCACGCAGATCCGCGCGTACCTCGACGGCACGCGGCAGGCGTTCGACCTGCCGCTCGACATCGCGCCGACCGCGTTCCAGCAGCGCGTGTGGGAAGCGCTGACGCATATCCCGTACGGTGAAACGCGCAGCTATTCGGAGATCGCCGAGGCGCTCGGTTCGCCGCGCGCGGTGCGGGCGGTCGCGTCCGCGTGCGCGTCGAATCCGGTCGCGCTCGCCATTCCGTGCCACCGCGTCGTGCAGAAGGGCGGCGCGCTCGCCGGCTATCGCTGGGGCGTGCGCCGCAAGGCGACGCTGCTCGCGGCCGAGGCGCGCCATGTTCACAACGATGAAGCCGAAGCCGAGACGGAGGGCAGTGCGGTTTGAGCATCGAGAAAACAACGATTACCTCCCTCGCGAACGGCGGCCCTGTGCCGCCGTCCGCGCAGATGGAGCTGCGCTACAAGGCGCCGTACGACTGGGCGCGCGTGCTGCGCTTCTTCAGCGGGCGCGCGATTCCGGGCGTCGAGCAGGTCGCGGACGGCGTGTATCGCCGCATTGTCGATCTGCACGGCGATGCGGGCCGGCTCACCGTCACGAAACATCCGCGCAAGCATTGCCTGATCGCGACCGTCGAAGGGGCGGTCGCGCGTCACGTCGACGATGCGTTCGCCGCACGCGTCGCGACGATGTTCGACCTCGGCGCCGATCCGGCCGCGATCGGCGGCGACCTCGCGCGCGATCCGTGGTTCGCGCCGCTCGTCGAGGCCGCGCCGGGGCTGCGCGTGCCGGGTGCGTGGTCGGGGTTCGAGCTGGCCGTGCGCGCGATCGTCGGCCAGCAGGTGAGCGTGAAGGCCGCGACGACGATCGTTGGCCGGCTCGTCGAACGGGCCGGCGAACGTGTGATTCATGAAGACGACGGCGCGCCCGCGTGGCGGTTCCCGACGCCCGACGCGCTGGCCGCGTGCGATCTCGACAAGATCGGGATGCCCGGCAAGCGCGTGGCCGCGCTGACCGGCGTGGCGCGCGCGGTGGCGGCCGGCGACGTGCCGGTCGATCGTGCGCATGCCGACCTCGCGATGCTGCGCAGCGCGTGGCTCGAGCTGCCCGGCATCGGCCCGTGGACGGTCGAATACATCGCGATGCGCGCATGGCGCGACCCGGACGCGTGGCCGGCATCCGATCTCGTGCTGATGCAGTCGATCGCCGCGCGCGACCCGGCGCTCGACCGGCTCGCCAGCCAGAAGCACCGCACCGAAGGCTGGCGGCCGTGGCGTGCGTATGCGGCGTTGCATCTGTGGAACGACGTGGCCGACCGGGCAGGCGGCGCGCGCGGCGGGTAAGCACGCCGCGGCAGGGGACGACCGCAAGGAGGCGGCGCCGCAACCCGTCGCGCACGCGGTGCCGGCATGCGGCAAGCGCCGGGGCGTGACGCGGCGCCGTCACGGCGCTTCGCCTCCCTCCGGTGCTGGCCGAATGTAGCGCGTGCGATGCCTGCGCACGCGTCGTTTCGCGATCGATCCAGCGGCAAGGTTGCGCCTGCCGCCACTCGTTCGCCGCTCACGTTTCCTCCGACGAATTCCGCCGACCGGCGTGCCGATCGGTCTCGCCCGGAACCGATGATGCAGACCGGGACTGCCGCGCCCGCCCCGCCCGATCACCCGCTCAGGCCCGTGCGCCGTGCCCGCGGCCACCTCAAGCGCGGCTTCCGGCGAGATGTTAAAGTGCCCGCTACCAACGAAGCGACCAACAATCCAGCCGGCCGCGCGCGGCGTTCTGCGCGCGGCCGTCACGCACTTGCGTCTCCATGTCGAACACCATGACTCACCGCCAGTCCGAACTGCTGCTGAAACGCCTCGACGCGCTGAGCTCGGGCCCGACGCGGCAGCATCTGCCCGACGGCCTGCGCGGCATCGAGAAGGAAAGCCTGCGCGTGACGCGCGACGGGATGATCGCGTTCACGCCGCATCCGCGCGCGCTCGGTTCGGCGCTCACGCATCCGGCGCTGACGACCGACTATTCCGAAGCGCTGATCGAACTGATCACGCCCGCGGAGCGCGACGCCGCGCTTACGCTCGAACGCCTCGACGATCTGCATCGCTACGTCTATGCATCGCTCGGCGACGAGATCCTGTGGAACGATTCGATGCCCGGCCTGCTGCCGGCCGACGACCAGATCCCGATCGCCAACTACGGCACGTCGAACATCGGCCGCCTGAAGACGGTGTACCGGCGCGGCCTCGCGTATCGCTACGGCCGCACGATGCAGTGCATCGCCGGCATCCACTACAACTACTCGTTGCACGAGGAAGTGTGGCGGCGCCTGCATGAGGAAGAAGAGTCGACGGCGACGCTCGTCGATTACCAGTCGGAACGCTATCTCGCGCAGATCCGCAACTTCCGCCGCCGCAGCTGGCTGCTGATGTACCTGTTCGGCGCGTCGCCGGTGCTCGACACGAAGTTCCTGCGCGGCAAGCCGCACAAGCTCGATACGTTCGACGCCGATACGCTGTACCGGCCGTATGCGACCAGCCTGCGGATGAGCGATCTCGGCTACTCGAACACGACGGCCCAGGCCGCGCTGCACGTCGACTACAACACGCTGCCGGGCTATCTCGACGCGCTGTCGAAGGCCGTGAGCGAGCCGTATCCGGCGTACGAGGCGATCGGCACGCATCGCGACGGCGAGTGGATCCAGATCAACACGAACGTGCTGCAGATCGAGAACGAGTTCTATTCGACGATCCGGCCGAAGCGTGTCACGTACTCGGGCGAGCGGCCGCTGCATGCGCTCGCGTCGCGCGGCGTGCAGTACATCGAAGTGCGCTGCCTCGACATCGACCCGTTCGAGCCGACCGGCATCGCGCTGGAGACCGCGCGCTTCATCGACGCGTTCCTGCTCGCGTGCGCGCTCGACGACAGCGCGCCGCTCGACTGCGACGCGTACAAGGAAGCGAACGCGAACTTCGGCAGCGTGACGCTGGACGGCCGCAAGCCGGGGCTCGCGCTGACGCGCGAAGGTCGATCGGTCACGCTGCAGCAGTGGGCCGATGAACTGATGGCCGATATTGAAATCGTCGGCCGCCGGCTCGACGAAATCCGCGGCGGCGACGAGCATGCGCGCGCGATCGCCGCGCAACGCGAGAAGCTCGCCGATCCGGAGCGCACGCCGTCGGCGCGCGTGCTGCGCACGATGCGCGAGAACGGCCAGTCGTTCCTCGCGTTCGGGCTCGCGCAGAGCGAAGCGCATGCCGCGCATTTCCGCGCGCACCCGCCGTCGGCCGAGACGCTGCACACCGAGCAGGCGCTTGCCGCGAAGTCGCTGGCCGAGCAGGCCGAGCTCGAAGCGAAGGAGGCCGGATCGTTCGACGCATTCGTCGCCGCCTATCGCGCCTATACGCTGAACCGCTTCAGCGTGTGACGATCGCGCACGCGGCCGGCGCGGCGTGTGCCGCGCCGCTGCCGTGCGATCCGGCTGGTTCCATCGGTGAGCCGGTCAGTGATGCGCATAAGTGCCGCGGTCGATTGCGTGCGGCAGCGCCGGCTTGCCTGATTCCCCGGTCGCCCGGTCGTCGCTGCCGTAACCGGCAACGTCGTCTTCACCGCGCGCCTGCGCGGCACGCTGCATGACCGCCTGCATGTTCCGCGGAAAGTCGGGACTGCTTGCGAGGCTCGTCCGGTAGCCGGCGGCCTGCAGCTCCACGAGTTCCTGGCGGACCTGTGCGCGCGTGAGCGTCGACGCGGCTTGCGCGTGAGCGGCGAACGCCGCGCCGATCAGCACGAATGCGCATGCCGCGTGTTTCATCGTCTTCATCGTGTGTGCTCCGTGAGGTTCCGGTGCCGCGCCATCGCCGGCGCGGCCGGAAACGATGCAGCCAGTCTAGGCTTCGGAGGCCAAACGAAACATCCTCGTGGCTGGCAGTCACCTTTTCCGGCCGCGCAACATTGCGCGCTCCGGCGAGCCGGCCGCGACGGGTTTCCTGTCGAACGCGCCAGCCGCGCGTCATCTGCCGGCCAGCGTGCGGCGGCCGGTTCGCACCGGCTCGCCCGCATCGGGCTTCTCCCCCTTGTACAAGCGCGTCGCGCCTCCTAACCTCTTTTAAGCGACCGATCGGTTGGCCGCGCAACGTCGTTGCGTACGCAAGCGCCTGATCGTGGCCGTGACTGCAGGACATCGCCTTGACCCGAACCCGGCGCATCGAGATGCGAACCCGGGTCGACTCTGGAGACACGATGAATCCCACCGACGCCCTACCGCCCGGCATCGTCTTCGCGCAACCGTTGACGCCCGTCGCCAATTCGCTGCTCCTGTCGTTCCTCGTCGCCGCGATTCCGATCGCGGTCGCGCTGATTGCGCTCGGCGTGCTGCGCCGCCCCGCGTGGCAGGCGTCGCTCGCCGGGCTCGTCGCGGGCCTCGCGGTGGCGATCGGCGCGTGGGGGATGCCGGCCGGGCTCGCATTCAACGCGGTCGGCGCCGGCATGGCGCTCGCGGTCGTGCCGGTGATGTGGATCGTCTTCAACGCGCTGCTGCTGTACAACATCGCGGTGAAGTCGGGCCGCTTCGACCAGTTCCGGCAGTGGATGCTCGACAACCTGCCCGACGATCGCCGCCTCGTGCTGCTCGTCGTCGCGTTCTCGTTCGGCTGTCTGCTCGAAGGGATTTCCGGATTCGGCACGCCGGTCGCGATCACGAGCGCGCTGCTGATCGCGCTCGGCTTTCCCGCGCTCGAAGCGCTCACCTATACGCTGCTGTTCAACACGGCGCCGGTCGCGTTCGGCGCGCTCGGCGTGCCGATCACCGTGCTCGGCGCGGTCACGTCGCTGCCGCCCGCGACGCTCGCGCAGATGGTCGGCCGCCAGTTGCCGTTCTTCGCGCTGCTGCTGCCGTTCTACGTGGTCGGCGCGTATGGCGGGCTGCGCTCGATCGCGAAGCTGTGGCCCGCGCTGCTCGTGTCGGGCGGCAGCTTCGCGCTCGCGCAGTTCGTCACGTCGAACTTCCTCGGCTACCAGCTCACCGACGTGCTGTCGTCGCTCACGTCGCTGATCGTGACGATCGGTTTCCTGCAGCTGTGGAAGCCGCAGCCCGATCCGCAATACGCGCTCGCGCGCAGCGTGCCGGCCGCCGCCGGCGCCGCGCGCGCGGGTTTCGGCGGCTGGCTGCCGTGGCTCGTCGTGTCGGTGGTCGTGATCGTGTGGGTGCACGCGAACATCGCGGCGATCGGCGACGTGAAGATCAAGTGGCCGGGCCTGCACAACGCCGTATACGTGTCGCTGTACCACAAGCCGTATGCGGCGATCTGGGATTTCCAGCCGCTCGGCACGGGCACCGCGATCCTCGTGTCGGCAATCATCACGGCCGCGCTGACGCGCACCGGCCCCGGCGCGTTCGTCGAATGCGTGGTGAAGACGTGGCGGCAGACGTGGATCGCGATCGTCACGGTGATGATGATCGTCGGGCTCGCGTACCTGCTGAACTACTCGGGCATCAGCTATACGCTCGGCACCGGCGTCGCGTCCACCGGTGCGCTGTTCCCGCTGGTGTCGGCATCGCTCGGCTGGATCGCCGTGTTCCTGTCCGGCAGCGACACGTCGGGCAACGCGCTGTTCGGCAACCTGCAGGTCGTCGCCGCCCGGCAGCTCGGCCTCGATCCGGTGCTGATGGCCGCCACCAACTCGTCGGGCGGCGTGATGGGCAAGATGATCTCGCCGCAGAACATCGCGACGGGCGTGTCGACGACGGACCTGAAAGGGCAGGAGGGTGTCGTGTTCGCACGCACCTTCTGGCACAGCGTGATCCTCACGCTGTTGCTCGGCGTGCTGGTGTTCCTGCAGCAGCACGTGCTGACCTGGATGATTCCGGCGCTGCCGAAGTGACGCGCGGCGCGGCGACAGAAGGAAGGCACGAGGGAAGCAACGAGGGAAGGCGCGGGAAAAGCGCCACGTAGTGTGCGGAAGCGGTGAACGCGCGGCGGCTCAGCGCGCGTTCGCCCGCCGCATCGTTCGTCCGGTTTCGATCGCGTCGGCAGCATCGACCACGTCGGCCGCTTCGCCGCCGCCCGGCAGGATGCACGCAAGGAACGCATCGATCGCGGGGCTCTGGCGGCGCGCTTTCAGGTAGTACACGTATTCGTCGATCGTCGTGTCGACGCCGCGCAGCGCGATCACGCGCAGGTCCGGATGGCGTTCGGCCTCGCCGAGCGGAAACAGGCTGCCGCCCACGCCATGCAGGATCGCCTCGCGAATCGCTTCGCGGCTGCCGATCTCGGCGACCGAGGTGGCCGCGACGCCGGCCGCGGCGAGGATCGTCTCCGTGCAGCGGCGCGTGACCGACCCTTCCTCGCGCATCAGCAGCCGCACGCCGGCGAGCCGCGCCGCGTCGATCGACTCGAACCGCGCGAGCGGATGCTGGCGGTGCACGACGAGCACGAGCGGATCGGTCGAGATCACCTTGCGTTCGAGGCCGTCGGCGTCGTTGCGCTGCGACGAGACCGCGAGATCGATGCGGAATTCCTGCAGCGCCTGCAGGATTTCCTCGGAGTTGCCGATCCGGCACGTGAGCGCGATCGACGGGTGCGCGCTCGAGAAGCGGCCGACCGCATCCATGATGTAGTACGGGCCCGTCGCGCCGATCCGCAGATGGCCCTCGAACAAGCCGCCGACGTTGCGCAGCATGATGTCGGCCTGCGCCTCGAGCGCGATCATCTTCTCGACGAGCGGCAGCAGCTCGATGCCCGTCTCGGTCACCTCGAGCTTGCGGCCGCTGCGGTAGAACAGCTCGACGCCGTACACCTGCTCGACCTGCCGGATCTGCGCGGCAATCGTCGGCTGGCTCACGCCCAGGTGGCGCGCAGCGCGCGTGATGCTGCCCTGCCGGACGGTCGCGTGGAACGCCTTCAGCTGATCGAACACGACTCGGCTTCTCCCCTCTTCATCGCGCGTCAGCGTAGCGCACGGATATGTCGGCCGGATGAAAGGCGCGCCGTGCGAGACTTCGAAAAAAAGCTGGGGGTGACCGCAAGAAACCTGCGGGAACCGGTCACGGCCGGGACATGCCGGTGCGGGGTAATAACGGCGACGCCAGATCGCCGGCCCGCTCGCCCGGCGCCCCCACTCCCACCGACCACAGGTGCTCTTCATGTCTTCGAACAATCGACGCGATTTCCTGCGCCTCGCCGCGCAGTCGGCCGGCGCGATGGCCGCCTACGCGGGCTTCCCGCCCGCGATCCGCAATGCGCTGGCGATGCCGGCCGCCTATCGCACCGGCACGATCCGCGACGTGGAGCACGTCGTGATCTTCATGCAGGAAAACCGTTCGTTCGACCATTACTTCGGCGGACTGCGCGGCGTGCGCGGTTTCAACGACCCGCGCCCGCACCTGCTGCCGAACGGCGCACCGGTGTGGCAACAGCCGCCGGCGTCGGTGTTCACGAAGAACTACCATTCGCGCGGGCTCGATCCGTCGGCGCCGTACGTGCTGCCGTTCTATCTCGATCCGAAGCAGACGACCGAATTCCAGCCGGGCACCAACCACGGCTGGAGCAGCGGCCACCTGTCCTGGAACAACGGCCAGTGGGACCAGTGGGTGAACCAGAAGCAGGACGTGCTGACGATGGGCTACCTGAAGCGCCAGGATCTCACGTACCACTACGCGCTCGCCGACGCGTTCACGATCTGCGATTCGTACTTCTGCTCCGCGCATGCCGACACGGCGCCGAACCGCATCTACCTGTGGACCGGCACGGTCGACTCGCGCAACGTCTACGGCAGCGCGCCGAACGGCCCGGGCATCGGCGAGCGCAACGACGTGAACGGCTACACGTGGACGACCTACGCCGAACGGCTCGAGAACGCGAAGATCAGCTGGAAGGTGTACCAGGGCGGCACCGGCATCCCGGGCGACCCGACCGACAACTACACCGACAACTCGCTGATGTTCTTCAAGCGCTTCCAGGTGAAGGAAGGCGCGAGCGGCCCGCTGGTCGACAAGGGCGCGTCGGACCACACGCTCGCTGAGCTGAAGGCCGACGTGCAGGCCAACCGGTTGCCGCAGGTGTCGTGGATCGTGTCGCCGTACAAGTACAGCGAGCACCCGCAGGCGTCGCCGACCGACGGCGCGTTCTACATCAACATGGTGCTCGAGGCGCTGACGTCGAACCCCGAGGTGTGGGCGAAGACGGTGTTCATCCTGAACTACGACGAGAACGACGGGCTGTTCGACCACGTCGTGCCGCCGGTGCCGCCGGTCACGAGCGGCGTGGGCGGGCAGGGCATCGTGTCGTCGAACCTGCTGTCGAACCTCGGCGACGAGCTGCTTGACCTGAACAAGTACCCGGGCGAAATGAGCCCGCTCGTGCCGGGCGCCGACCCGGGCGGCATCCAGCCGATCGGCCTCGGGCCGCGCGTGCCGCTGATCATCATCTCGCCGTGGACGAAGGGCGGCTGGGTCTGCTCGGAGACGTTCGACCATACGTCGGTGCTGCGTTTCCTCGAAGCGCGCTTCGGCGTGAAGGAGCCGAACATCAGCGCGTGGCGCCGGTCGATCTGCGGCGACCTCACGTCGGCGTTCGACTTCTCCGCGCGTCCCGACACGCGCACGGTGAGCTTCACGGTGCCGCAGCACCTCGCCACCGCCGGCCAGGCGTACCAGGTGCCCGCGCAGCAGTCGATGCCGGCGCAGGAGCCCGGCACGCGTCCGGCGCGTGCGCTGCCGTACGAGCTGTTCGTGCACAGCCGCGTGGGCGCGCATGACGACACGGTGTCGCTCGACTTCGCGAACACCGGCGACGCGGGCGCCGCGTTCTACGTGTACGACCGCCGCAACCCGGCGACGCCGCCGCGCCGCTACGCGGTGTCCGCGCGCGACCGCTTCGTCGATACGTGGAGCACGTCGGCCGCGCGCGGCGAGTACCATCTGGCCGCCTACGGCCCGAACGGCTATCTGTGCGAATTCCAGGGCAACACGCGGCTCGCCGCGGACGGCCGCCACGCGAACCCCGAAGCGAAGATCGGCTACGACGTGCGCAATCGCCACGTGTACCTGCAACTGCGCAACAGCGGCCGCGCGACGTGCCGCGTGACGGTCGACAACGCGTACAGCCATGCGCATGCACGCACCTACACGCTGGAGCCGGGCGAGCGCGTCGAGGGGCACTTCGAGCTGTCGTCGAGCCACGGCTGGTACGATCTGACGATCACCGCGACCACGCTGCGCGGCGGCGACGACAAGGTCGTGCGCCGCTTCGCGGGCCACGTCGAGACGGGCCGGCCGAGCCACAGCGATCCGGGGCCGGTGAAGCAGACGGCCTGACGGCGCGACGCGGCGGTCGTGCGAAGCGGGGCAGTTCGCCCGTAGCGCGCGACCACCGCGTGCCGATTGCAGGCGGGTGGCGCTCCGCCCCGCAGGATTGGCTTTTGGAAACTGAAAACTGTTGACAATGTGTCGGGCCGAGGGTATACAAGGATCATTCGCCGATATGGCGCCCTCGTTTTCATCCACAGCCCCGCTGCCTGCCCGACCATGACTGCCCCGAACGCGCTCAGCGCCATCGAACTCCTGCAAAGCCAGTCGCTCGCGATGATCGTCCAGGACATGCTCGAGCGCGCGATCGTCTCCGGCGAATACGCGCCCGGCGAAAAGCTCAACGAAGTCGAGATCGCGACCAGGCTGAACGTGTCGCGCGGCCCGGTGCGCGAGGCGTTTCGCGCGCTGGAGCAGGCCGGCCTGCTGCGCAACGAGAAGAATCGCGGCGTGACCGTGCGGGTCGTGCCGCTGCGTGAGGCCGAGGAGATCTACGAAGTGCGCGCGATGCTCGACGAATCGGTCGCACGCGCGCTCGCGAAGCGCATCTCGCCCGATACGCTGAAGGTGCTGAAGGGCATCATCCAGTCGATGAAGGACGCCGCGAAGACGCACGACGTCACGCGCTATACCGAGCTGAACGTGCAGTTCCACGACGCGATGGTCGTCGGCGTCGGCAATACCCATCTCACCGATACCTACCGCCGGCTCGTGCGCCAGCTCGGCCTGCTGCGCCAGGCGGCGATCGAGGCCGAGGCGGATGCGATCGCCGTGTCGGCGGCCGAGCACGACAAGATCGTGCAGGCGCTCGCGGCCGGCGACGAGGACAAGGCCGTCGCGCTCGTGCGCGAGCACGTCGCGCACGGCCTCGCGCGGATGCGCCGTACGCACGACGAGCAGGGGCTGCCCGCGACGGGCAAGGCGGCGCGGGAGAAGGCCGGCGCGTAAGCGTCGGTCAATGCCCGCGCGGGCTGCCGCGCACCGGCAAAGGGACGCGTCGCCGCGTCCCTTTTTCGTTGTGCGTTCCGTTCAGCGTTTCGTCACGCCTTGTCCGCCTTCCCCGCCGCGCTCGCGAATTTCGCGAGCCACGTATCGACCACTGACGGCTGCCGGCTCTCGTCCTCCGCGCGCTCCTTGCGGCGGATCGCGTTGCGCACGACGTGCGCGCCGACATAGCGGATCGGCTCCGGCGGGAAATGGCCGAGCGGGCCGCGCACGATCGGGCTGCGCGTCCATGCGTTGTCGAGGCCGAGCACCAGCGACGACAGGATCTGCCCGCCCATGTAGGTCGGCCCGACGCCATTGCCCGAATAGCCGAAGCCGTAGAACACGTTCGGCGCGTCATCGAGGCGGCCGAAGAACGGGAAACCCGTCACCGAACGATCCGACGGCCCGTTCCAGCTCGCGGTGATCGGCACGCCGGCGAGCGACGGGAAGAATTCGCGCAGGCTGCGCGTGAGCTGCGCCTCGTACGGCGAGCGGCGGTCGAACACGGGCGCGATGCGGCTGCGCCACGAGAACGTGTTGCCGCCTTTGCCGAGCATCAGCCGCCCGTCGGCGGTCGTGCGGTAGTAGTACACGAAGATCCGCGAATCGAGCACCGATACGCCGTCCACGAGCCCGGTCCGCGCGAGCAGCTCGGGGCATTTCTCGGTGATCACCATGTCGCTCGACACCACCGCGATCGTCCGTTCGAACTGCGGGAAGCGGCTCGCCATCCACGCATTGATCGCGAACACGAGCTTGCCCGCCGTGACGCTGCCGGACGGCGTACGCACGACGGCCGGCTGGCCGGGCGTGAAGTCGAGCATCGGCGTGCGCTCGTAGATGCGGATGCCCATCGCAAGCGCGACGCGGCGCAGCCCGCGCACGAGCTTGCCGGGATGCACGGTCGCGGCGATCGGCGAGTAGACGCCGTCGAGATTGCGCGCGGAGCCCGAGCGGCGCGCGACTTCGGCGGACGGCAGCGGCTCGTAGCTGTGGATGCCGCACGCGGCGAGCGCGTCGAGCACCGGCGCGAGCGTGCCGACCTGCGCGCCCGACGTCGCGGTGTACAGCGTGCCGTCGAGCCGCAATTCGGCGTCGATGTCGTGCGCGCGGCAGAAATCGGCGATGTGCTGCACGGCCGCTTCCGATGCCTTAACGAGCCGGATCGCCTCGGCTTCGCCGAACAGGCGCCGCAGCGTCAGGAATTTCGCGGACCACGTGAGCAGGCAGCCGCCGTTGCGGCCGCTCGCGCCCGCGCCGCACAGGTCGGCCTCGAGGATCGCGATGTCGAGCGCGGGGTCGTGCTGCTTCGCCTGGATCGCGGTCCAGAGGCCCGTGAAGCCGCCGCCGACGATGCACACGTCGGCCTGCGTCGCGCCTTGCAGCGCGGGGGCGAGATCGCCGTCGTTGAACAGCGCTTGTTCGATCCAGAAGGGTCGCATCGGGTGCCATGCCGGTAAGGGTCGAAGATTGCCGTGCGGCGCACGACGGGAAAGCAAAAAACGAAAACGAAACCGCCGCACGGCGATGGACGGCGGCGGCGGGGCGCGCAGCGCGGCTTGGTGCATCGCGTCGCATCGTCGGGCCGCCGCTTCGGCCGATACGCGGCGCACGCCCATCGTCTTCAGCGTGCCCGCGATCGCCGCGACGGCGCCGGGAATCCCGGCTTCGCCGAAATGGTCGACGCAGCCGGCGCGGACCGCATCGACCTTGGCGAGCTTGCCCGGATGCCGACTGTAGTCACGCTTTTTGACCGCCTGATAAAAACCGCGCCGCGGCAGAGGGCGGATGCGCGGCCGCCACACCTTGCATGCGCATCATCCATTTTGCCGTTTGCTTTCTGTTCTCTGCATGTTGTTGACAATCTACAAATCATCGACTTTAATGTCAAGCGTCGAAAACAGCAGTGGCCACGGCGCGGGCGCCGACCGCTCAACCCCCTTCGAACCGAAAAGAATGAACGTCATGACTGAAACGCCTGTATCCGTGGAAGTGAACGGCCGCCGCTACAACTGGATGAGCCGGCCCGTGGTGGTCGTCTGCGTCGATGGCTGCGCATACGAATATCTGGAGGAAGCCGCCGAGGCCGGCGTCGCGCCGTTCCTGCGCACGCTGCTGAAGCCCGGCACGGCGCTCAAGGGCGAGTGCGTGGTGCCGAGTTTCACCAATCCGAACAACCTGTCGATCGTCACCGGCGTGCCGCCGGCGATCCACGGGATAAGCGGCAACTACTTCTACGATCGCGACACCGGCGCCGAGGTGCTGATGAACGATCCGAAGTACCTCGTCGCGCCCACCGTGCTCGCGACCTTCGCCGAGCAGGGTGCGCGCGTCGCGGTCGTCACCGCGAAGGACAAGCTGCGCCGCCTGCTCGGCAAGGGGCTCAAGGGCATCTGCTTCTCGTCGGAAAAGGCCGATGAAGCGAGCGTCGAGGAAAACGGCATCGACCACGTGCTCGAGCTGGTCGGCAAGCCGGTGCCGAGCGTGTACAGCGCGGACCTGTCGGAATTCGTGTTCGCGGCCGGCGTGCGCCTGCTCGAGACGCGCCCGATCGACCTGATGTACCTGTCGACGACCGACTACGTGCAGCACAAGTGCGCACCGGGCACGCCCGGCGCGAACGCGTTCTACGCGATGATGGACACCTACCTGCAGCGCCTCGACGCACTCGGCGCGATCGTCGCGATCACCGCCGATCACGGGATGAACGCGAAGCACGACGACGCGACCGGCGAGCCGAACGTGATCTACCTGCAGGAGCTGTTCGACGAATGGCTCGGCCACGATGCGGCGCGTGTGATCCTGCCGATCACCGACCCGTACGTCGTGCACCACGGCGCGCTCGGTTCGTTCGCGACCGTCTACGTGCCTGGCGACGCCGACACCGACGCGCTGCGCGCGCGGCTCGCCGCGGTCGACGGCATCGAGGTCGTGCTGACGGGCGCCGAAGGCTGCGCGCGCTTCGAGCTGCCGCCCGCGCGGATGGGCGACCTGATCGTGATCTCGAAGCAGGACGTCGTGCTCGGCACGCGCCGCATCAAGCACGACCTGTCGGGCCTCGACGTGCCGCTGCGCTCGCACGGCGGGATCTCCGAGCAGATCGTGCCGCTGATCTTCAGCAAGCCGGTCGCGACCGACGTCACGGGCCGCGCGCGGCTGCGCAACTTCGACATCATCGACATCGCGCTCAACCATCTGCAGTGACGCGGCCGCATCCGCCAGGAGACACTCATGAACGCCATTGCAGCATCGACGGATGTCCGCACGCCTCATCGTGAAGCACTGCGAATCGACGGTGAAAAGATCTACCGCGACGCGGTGATCGAAGTACGCAACCCGTACGACGGCACGCTGGTCGGCACCGTGCCGAAGGCGACGCTCGACGACGTGCGCCGCGCCTTCGCCGTTGCGCGTGCGTACCGGCCGACGCTCACGCGCCACGATCGCGCGGCGATCCTGCGTCGCGCGGCCGACATCGTGCGGGCGTGCACCGCCGAGATCGCGGCGCTGATCACGGCCGAGGCCGGGTTGTGCCTCAAGGATTCGACGTACGAAGCCGGCCGCGTGGCCGACGTGCTGACCTTCGGCGCCGGCGAAGTGCTGAAGGACGACGGGCAGATCTTCTCGTGCGACCTGACGCCGCACGGCAAGAAGCGCCGCGTGTACACGCAACGCGACCCGCTGCTCGGCGTGATTTCGGCGATCACGCCGTTCAACCATCCGATGAACCAGGTCGCGCACAAGATCGTGCCGTCGGTGGCGACCAACAACCGGATCGTCGTGAAGCCGTCGGAGAAGGTGCCGCTGTCGTGTTATCGCTTCGCGGACATCCTGTACGAAGCCGGCCTGCCGCCGCAGATGCTGCAGGTGATCACCGGCGACCCGAAGGAGATCGCCGACGAGCTGATCACGAACCCGGCGATCGACATGATCACGTTCACCGGCGGCGTGTCGATCGGCAAGTCGATCGCCGCGCGGATGGGCTACCGGCGCGCGGTGCTCGAACTCGGCGGCAACGATCCGATCATCGTGATGGAAGACGCCGATCTCGACGAAGCGAGCACGCTCGCGGTGTCGGGCTCGTACAAGAATTCCGGGCAGCGCTGCACGGCGATCAAGCGGATGCTCGTGCACGAGGCGGTGGCCGATCGCTTCACGGAGCTGGTCGTCGAGAAGACGCGCGCCTGGTCGTACGGCAATCCGTCCGATCCGTCGGTCGACATGGGCACCGTGATCGACGAAGCGGCCGCGAAATTCTGCGAGCAGCAGGTGAACGACGCGATCGCGCGCGGGGCGCGGCTGCTGGTCGGCAACGTGCGCGACGGCGCGCTGTATTCGCCGACGGTGGTCGATCGCGTGACCCCCGACATGCCGCTGGTCAAGCATGAAACCTTCGGGCCGGTGTCGCCGATCATGCGTTTTCGCGACATCGACGAGGCGATCCGGATGTCGAACAGCACCGACTACGCGCTGTCGTCGTCGGTATGCACGAACCGCTTCGACCACATCACGCGCTTCATCACCGAGCTGGAAGTCGGCAGCGTGAACGTGCGCGAGGTGCCCGGCTACCGGCTCGAACTGACGCCGTTCGGCGGCGTGAAGGATTCGGGACTCGGGTACAAGGAGGGCGTGCAGGAAGCGATGAAGAGCTTCACGAATACCAAGACGTATTCGCTGCCGTGGTAAGCGACGTGTAAGGCGCCCGCGCCGGCATCGTGGCCGGTGCGGGCGTTATTCGATCGGCTCATATCGTTAGCCGATTTGCGTTTTTGCCGGCCCTCCACGCATCGGTAGAATTCGCGGACCTCTCGAACGGCGCAGGCGCGCCGGCGGGATGATCCTCTCCAATCATTCGGGGTCCGCACCATGAAATTCCTCCGCTCCATTCTGGTCGTCGCGCTGCTGCAGGCTGCCGCGGCCACCAGTGCGCTGGCTGCCGACGACCTGTCGCAGATCAAGTCGGCCGGCGTGTTCCGCGTCGGCACCGAAGGCACCTATGCGCCGTTCACGTACCACGACGAGACCGGCAAGCTGACGGGCTTCGACGTCGACATCGCGACCGCGATCGCGCAGCGCCTCGGGGTGAAGCCGCAGTTCGTCGAAGGCAAATGGGACGGGCTGATCGCGGGGCTCGACGTGAACCGCTACGACGCGGTCGTCAACGAAGTGTCGATCACCGACGCGCGCAAGGCGAAATACGATTTCTCGACGCCGTACATCACGTCGCACGCGGTGCTGATCGTGCGCGCGGACAACACGACGATCCGCTCGTTCGACGACCTGAAGGGCAAGAAATCCGCGAACACGCTGACCAGCAATTTCGGCAAGCTCGCGGCCGCGCACGGCGCCGACGTGGTGCCCGTGCAGGGCTTCAACGAATCGATCGACCTGCTGACGTCCGGCCGCGTCGATGCGACGATCAACGACTCGCTGTCGTACCTCGATTTCCGCAAGCACAAGCCCGACGCGAAACTGAAGATCGCGGCGACCGACACGACCGGCGCGGGCGACGCATCCGGCGTGCTGCTGCGCAAGGGCAGCCCCGCGCTGGTGGCGGCGATCGACAAGGCGCTCGCGGACATCAAGGCGGACGGTACCTACGCGAAGATCTCGCAGAAGTACTTCGGCCGCGACGTGTCGCAGCCGTGACGCGAGGCTGAACGATGCCGGCCTGGCTGCACCTGATGGCGGAATCGCTGCGGCCCCTGCTCGTTGCAGGGCTCGTGTTTACGGTTCCGCTCACGCTCGCGTCGTTCGCGATCGGTTTATTGCTTGCGTTCGGCGCGGCGCTCACGCGGCTGTTCGGGCCGCGCTGGGCGCAGGCCGTCGTGCGGTTCTATATCTGGCTGTTTCGCGGCTCGCCGCTGCTCGTGCAACTGTTCGTGATCTTCTACGGATTGCCGAACGTCGGCATCGTGCTCGATCCGCTGACGGCCGCCGTGATCGGTTTCTCGCTGAACGTCGGCGCATACAACGCGGAAGTGATTCGCGGCGTGATCGAATCGATGCCCAAGGGGCAGTGGGAGGCCGCGTACTCGATGTCGATGACGCGCGCGCAGGCACTGCGTCGCGCGATCCTGCCGCAGGCCGCGCGTGTCGCGCTGCCCGCGCTGTCGAATTCATTCATTTCGCTCGTGAAGGATACGTCGCTCGCTGCCGTGCTGACGGTGCCCGAGATCTTCCAGGCCGCGCAACGCATCGCGGCCGTGACCTACGAGCCGCTGATCCTCTATACCGAAGCCGCGCTGATCTACCTGCTGTTCAGCTCGGTGCTGTCGTCGCTACAACGCCGGCTGGAGCTTCGCTTCGGCCGCCACGCGCTGTTCCAGGCGGAGTTGCGATGATCCGCCTCGAACGCATCGACAAGTCGTTCGGCACGCACCGCGTGCTGAGCGGGATCGACCTCGCGCTGCAGCCGGGCAGCGTGACCGCGCTGATCGGCCCGTCCGGCAGCGGCAAGAGCACGCTGCTGCGCTGCGTGAACCTGCTCGAAGTGCCGGAGGCGGGTGCGCTGGTCGTCGGCGATGCGCGCATCGACTTCGTGCCGGCGCGCCGGCCGTCGCGCGACGCGGTGTTCGCGGTGCGCAAGCAGACCGGCATGGTGTTCCAGAACTTCCAGTTGTTTCCGCACCTGAGCGTCGTGCAGAACGTGATGGAGGGGCTCGTGACCGTGCAGCGCTGGCCGCGCGAGCGGGCCCGGGAGCGCGCGCTCGCGCTGCTCGACAAGGTCGGCATCGCGGACAAGGCCGACGCATGGCCGGCCACGCTGTCGGGCGGACAGCAGCAGCGCGTGGCGATCGCGCGGGCGCTCGCGCCGTCGCCGCAGGTGCTGCTGTGCGACGAGCCGACGTCGGCGCTCGATCCGGAGCTGTCCGTCGAAGTGGTCGAGGTGCTGCGCCAGCTCGCGCGCGAAGGCACGACGATGCTGATGGCCACGCACGACCTGCGTCTGGCCGCGTCGATCGCGCATGATGCGGTGTTCCTCGCCGATGGCCGCATCGTCGAAGCGGGCGCGTCGCGCGACCTGTTCGGCCGGCCGCGCGACCCGCGCACCGCGAAGTTCGTCGCGACGCTCGCGCAAGGCGTGCCGGCGTTCTGACGCGGCACGTAACACGCGCTGGGGTGATGCTCAGCCCAGCGTGTATCCGTCGAGCACGGCGGCGACGATTGCTTCCGGCGCATCCTCCTGAACCAGATGGCCCGCGTGCGGGACCCGGATCAACTGGCCGTCCGCGATGCGATCGGCGAGCGCCTGCCCTTGTTCGAGCGGAATCCACACGTCGTCCTCGCCCCACACGATGCGCACCGGAAAGTCCGGCGGCGCGTAGCGGGCCTCCGCTTCCTCGATGTAGCGCTGGCGCATCTGCGCGATCTGGCGATAGAACGCGGCCTGGCCGGCCGACGTGAGCCACGGCTCGCGGTAGATCGACAGCACGTCGTCGCTCAACGGCCGTGCGACTGCCTGGCCGATATACGTCGACACGAGCGCATGGTGTGCGTACGCGGGCAAGCCGGTGAACGCAGCTTCGTGCTGCGCGACGTGGCGCACGAACGGCGAGCCTTGCGGCGCGATCGCGACCGGGTTCACGAGCGTCAGATCCGCATACGCGATGCCGTCGAGAAAATGCGCGCGCAGCACGGTTGCGCCGCCGTAGTCGTGCGCGAGCACGCGCGGCCGCGCCAGTTTCCATTCATTCAGCAGCGCGCCGAACAGCACGTTCTGGCAACCCAGCGACACGTCCGCATCCGGCATGTCGGACTGGCCGTAGCCGAGCAGGTCGTAGAAGTACACGCGATGGCGCCGCGCCAGCCACGGCGCGATCCGGCGCCAGACCTGCGACGAAAACGGCGTGCCGTGCACGAGGACGAGCGGCGGGCCTTCGCCGAGCGTGCCCCATGCAATCCGGTGGCCTTCGAAATTGAAGCGGTTCGGGAGTTCGAGCATCGGCTTCTCCGTGATAACCTGTTTCGGTTGTTAACAGGTTACGCCGGATTCTCCGGATGTGAAACCGATAGGCGAAAATAAATGGTTACTCGATCCGACCCGGCGCGACCCGGGTACGAATGGCGTGAGACCGATTTCATCGGCGGCCATCCGGCGCTCGACTTTCTCAATACGGTGGCCGACACGGGCAAGACGCGCGACGAGGACAAACTCGTCGACTGGCCGGCCGTGCGGGCGTGGGCCGGGAAAGCGGGATTGCTGGCGCCCGACGATCTGGCGCGGCTGCTGCGTCATCCGCGCCAGGACGGCCCGGATGAACTGGCGGCGCTGCGCCGCTTTCGCGACGACGCGTACGTCGCGATCGCGCATCTGACGGCCGAAGGCGGCGGCAGCGCGGGCGCGCGCGCGGCGGAGCGGCTCGCGGTGGCGATCCGCGACGCGATCGGGCGCAGCGCATTCGACGCGGTCGGCGGCCGCTTCGCGTGGCGGCCCGATGCACGGGCCGCGTCGCGCTGGGTCGATGCGGTCGCGCTCGGTTTCGAACATCTGATGCGCAGCGACGATTTCGCGCGCGTGCGGCAATGTGGTCGGTGTACGTGGTTCTTCGTCGATCGCGGCCGCGGCGTGGGGCGGCGGTGGTGCGACATGCGCACGTGCGGGAATCGCGCGAAGGTGGAGGCGTTCAGGGAGCGGTGATGCGCGCGTCGCGACGATTGCCGTGCCGCGCGCGCGTCATTGAGCGGCCTCGTGCGGACGGTGATCGGGCCATAACGTCGCGGCGACGAACAGCCCCGCTGCCAGGAACGGCGCACCGATCGCGAACAGGATGGCCGTGAGGCCCCAGCGATCCCAGAAGCGGTCGACGAGCGCGCGCTCGGGCGTGACGGGGTCGTACAGCACGTTGACCGCGTCGCCTTCGTGCAGCCCCGGGTGCGACGACGCCGAGCCCTGGGCGAACGTGATGAGTCGCCCGCTGTCGGTCGTGAATGCGACGACGGCCGAATACAGCGCCGTGCGCGACCGCGACGACCGCCCGTTTTTCGCGATCTCGACGACGTGGCCGGTCGAACGCGCATAGTGGTGGACGATTTGCCACTGATGCAGGCCGGCCGCGCCGGCGCCGGCGAGGAAGCCCGTGCCGATCGCGATCGGAATCAGCACGATCGCGACATCCCAGCGGCGCCGTGCCGGCTTGCGTGCGACGCGGCGTGGTGCCGGGTCCGATTGCCGTCGGCGGCGCTCGCTGGCGATCAGCAGCCCGCCGATCGCGAACGACGCGACGGCGAGCAGCGCCGGCACGGCCACCGGAAACCAGCGTTGCGTGAAATCGTCGATCAGCGCGGGGCGCTCGGGATGCTCGGGGTCGAGCAGGACGTCGACGTTTTCGCCGATGTCGTATGCGGGGACCGTCGATGCGGTATTGCCGGCGACTTCGCGGCGCTGGCCGTCGTTCGCGAGGTAGGCGACGATCGGCCGGTACGCGCGCATCGCATCGCTGTCCTGGACGATCCGCACGACCGTGCCCGGCGCGCGGACCAGATGGCCGGGTTCCCGGCCGGCCGTGACGGCGAGTACGCCGGCCAGCACGAACAGGACGACACCGATCGTCAGCGCGATCAGCGCGTCCTTACCCGGCATGGCGCGATCCGGTTCGTGCGTCGCGCGGCTTCGGGTGTGCCCCGGTGAACGGCCCATCGCGACGGACGGGCCGATATTGACGCAACCATGCCCTCTGAATGGTCGCGTCTCGTTCACATGCTTCCATGTCTGACGTCCCATGTTCTCTCAGTGCCGGCGGGCAAACGACGATGCTTGGCGCCGGTCGTGTGATATTTGTCGGACGATTCTAGCGGAAACGATGGGCGGCAGGCGTGCGGTTGCATACCGCCGCGAAGGGTGCGCGTCGCACTCGCGACGCGCCAAAACGGAAAAGGCCGGTCAGCTTTCGCTGACCGGCCTTTGAAATTCCTGGTGGGGCGTGAGTGACTCGAACACTCGACCTACGGATTAAGAGTCCGCTGCTCTACCAACTGAGCTAACGCCCCCAACAGAAGAAAGATTATGCCGGGGTTTTCAGGACATGGCAAGCCCTTTGTGCGAATTTCCTGAAAATATTTCGTCAAGACAACGGCGGTTGCCAGCGCGGTAACGAGCGATCGCAGTTCGCGCGCTCCCGGTATGATGACGCCACACGCGTTGCGCGGCGGTCGCGCAACGCTTTCTGGACATCGAAGATGGACGAAAACGCAGTCCGCGAATTGCTGGATCGCCTGCTGGCCCCGTGGGTCCGCTCGCTGGGTCTGGTCCCCGTGTCGATCGGCGATGACAGCGTCACGCTGCGCCTGCCGTTTTCCGGCGAGTTCCGTCATTCGGGCGGCATCATCTGCGGCCAGGTGTTCACGGCGGCCGCCGACACCGCGATGGTGGTCGCGATCTCGGCCGCGCTCGGCGAATTCCGGCCGATGACGACGGTGTCGCTGAACACCAACTTCATGCGTCCCGTGCGCAAGGGCGACGTGCTCGTCACCGCGCGCGTGCTGCGAATGGGCCGCAACCTCGTGTTCGGCGAAGTCGAGCTGTTCGACGAGGACGGCAAGATGGCCGTCCACGCGACGTCGACCTACGCGCTCGTCAGCTGAGCGGCGCGATGTTCGACCAGATCGTCTTTGCGGGCGGCGGCAATCGCTGCTGGTGGCAGGCCGGCTTCTGGGATGTCGCACAGCCGGCCCTCGCCCTGCGCCCGCGCGTGATCACCGGCATCTCGGCCGGCGCGGCCACCGCCTGCATGCTGTATACGCGCGACGCCGCATGGGTGATGCGCTATTACGAAGAGGCGCTGCGCCACAACCGGAAGAATGCCTACTGGGGCAACCTGTTCGGGCGCGAGCCCGTGTTTCCGCATTACCGGATCTATCGTCAGGCGCTGCTCGACATCTACGGCGAGCCGTTCGCGCAGCTCGCCGCGGCGCCGGAGATCCGCATCGGCGTGTCGCACGTGCCGCGCTGGCTCGGTGCGCGCAGCGCGGTCGCGGCCGGCCTCGTCGCATACAACATCGAGAAGTACGTGCGCAAGACGCTGCACCCGACGCTCGGGCGCACGCTCGGGTTTCGCCCCGAATTCGTGCGGGCGCAGGCCTGCACGCACGTCGACGAACTCGCCGACCTGATCCTGCAGTCGTCCTGCACGCCGCCGTTCACGCCGGTGCTGCGGCGTGGCGGCCGGCCGGTGCTCGACGGCGGGATGGTCGACAACGTGCCGGTCGATGCGCTCGATCCGTCGCCGGGCGACGTGCTGGTGCTGGTCACGCGGCTGTATCCGCGTCCGCAGATGTTCACGGTCGCGCATGGCGACCAGCGGCGGCTGTACGTGCAGCCGTCGAGCAAGGTGCCGATTTCGAGCTGGGATTACACGAGCCCGTCGCAGATGCGGCATGCGTACGATCTCGGGCGGCGCGACGGTGAGCACTTCCTCACGCGGGTCGGCGCGATGACGGGCGGCCGCGTGGCCGCCTGACGAGCGGGAATGAAAGGGGGCCGCGCGACGCGCGCAGCCCGTGCGATCAGCGCTTGCGGATCGGCGTCAGCGCTTCCGGGTTGGCGACGCTCGACATGTCGCCGTCGTCGAACGCGAGAATGTTGCGGAATGCGGCACTGAAATACAGTTCGTAGCTTTCGCGCTCGACGTAGCCGATGTGCGGCGTGCAGATCACGTTTTCCATCCGCAGCAGGCTGTAGCCCTGCAGGATCGGCTCGCTTTCGAACACGTCGATCGCGACCATGCCCGGCCGGTTGTGCGACAGCGCGTTGACGAGCGCGTTTTCCTCGAGCAGCTCGGCGCGGCTCGTGTTGACGAGCAGCGACGTCGGCTTCATCCGCATCAGGTCTTCCTGCTTCACGATGCCGCGCGTGTCGTCGTGCAGGCGCAGGTGCAGCGACAGCACGTCGCTTTGCTCGAACAGCGCTTCGCGGCTCTCGGCGGCCGTGTAGCCGTCGGCGCGCGCGGCTTCGAGCGAATGCTCGCGGCCCCAGATCAACACGTTCATCCCGAACGCCTTGCCGTAGCCGGCGACGAGCCGGCCGATCTTGCCGTAGCCCCAGATGCCGAGCGTCTGGCCGCGCAGCACCTGGCCGAGGCCGAAGTTCGGCGGCAGCGCCGACGTCTTCAGGCCCGACTGCTGCCACGCACCCTGCTTCAGGTTCGCGACGTACTGCGGAATGCGGCGCTGGGCGGCCATCACGAGCGCCCAGGTCAGCTCGGCCGGCGCGACCGGCGAACCGGTGCCTTCGAGCACCGCGACGCCGCGGTCGGTACACGCGTCGAGATCGATATGGCTCGACACGCGGCCGGTCTGGCTGATCATGCGCAGGTTCGGCAGCTTGGCGAGCAACTGGGACGTAATCGGGGTCCGTTCACGAATCAGCACGAGCGCCTCGACTTCCGCCAGACGGCTGGCGAGCTGTCCGAGGCCGCGCACCGTATTGTTGAAGACCTTTACGTCGTGGCCGGCGAGCATCTCGAAGCAGTTCAGCTTGCGGACGGCGTCCTGGTAGTCGTCGAGGATGGCAATTTTCATGGTGAACGGGGTGTCGCGCGTTGAAAGCGGGGCCGTGGCGGCGGCGCACCTTGCGCACCCGTCCCGCCCGGCCGGGGCCGACATGATGCTACGTCGGCTGCCTCCATGGTGTCTTTTTAACAGGTTGTTACGCTCCGCCGCAATCAGCGCCAGCCACACCCGGCGCCGCTCCCGCGCGGTGCAACAGGGTGCGCTGTTGTGTCGCATCAAATATGTCCTTCCTGATTCGGCCATTTACTCGACGAGGTTCACCCAATTGTTGCTCTCGGCAGAATAATTGGATCAACTATCCGCAGAGGCCGAGGATTTTTGACTATTTTTATCGTCAACCGGCCCCTTGTTGAGCAACTCTGCATCATTTCCGCTGTCGTAGGAGAATTACGCATTTGCTTCATCTTTTTGAAGTTGTAACAGCGGCAGGAGTCGTTTATGGATCATTTGCAGTCGATGCGCGTGTTCGTCAAGGTTGCAGATCTCGGCAGTTTCGCGCGGGCCGCGAGCGCAATGGATATCTCCAACGCGGTCGCGACGCGCCACGTCGCCGATCTGGAAGGCCGGCTCGGCACGCGTTTGCTTAACCGCACCACGCGCAGCCTCTCCCTGACGGAGTCGGGTCAGGTCTATCTGGAGCGTGCCCGCCAGATCCTCGACGAGCTCGAGGATGTCGAGCAGATGGTCGTCGCACGCAATCACGAGCCGGTCGGCACGCTGCGCATCGTCGCGCCGGTGGTGTTCGGCCTGCACAACCTCGCCCCCGTGCTGCAGTCGTACACGGAGAATTTCCCGAAGGTGGTGCCCGATCTCACGCTGGTCGACCGGCAGGTCGATCTGGTCGAGGAAGGTTTCGACGTCGGCATCGTCGTCACGCGCCAGATGCGTAGCGCGAGCATCGTCACGCGGCGCCTGACCACCGGTTGCATGACCGTGTGCGCGACGCCGAGCTATCTGGAAAAGCACGGCGTGCCGACGCATCCGGAACAGCTCGCCGAGCATCCGGCGCTGAGCCTGCCGACCGAATACTGGGGCGACGAGCGCGTGTTCACGGGGCCGGACGGCGAAGTGCGCGTGCGCCCGACCAACGTGATCGTCGCGAACAACACCGCGATGCTGCGCCAGTTCGCGTTGCTCGGGATGGGTGTCGCGATCCTGCCGAGCTACCTGATCGGCAGCGACATCGCGCGCGGCGCGCTCGTGCGGCTGCTGCCGGATTTCCGGCTGCCGCAGGTCGAGATCAACATCGCCTATCCGAGCCGGCGCCATCTGCCGGCGAAGGTGCGCACGTTCATCGACCATCTCGTCGAGCATTTCAGCCACTCGACCGACGCGATGATGGGCGAACAGTGGGCCGCGCAGAGCGCGACGCTGCCGCCGATCGGCGTCGAGATGCGCGCCGAGCAGCCCGAATCGACCGATCCGAACCTGCAGCCGCGTCTGGCGCGCTCGCCGCGCACGCGCGCAGCGGTGCCGTCGCCGCTGTAACGGCGCTGCGGCCCGGGCCGGCAGCGCTACAGCCGGCACAAAGAAAAAACGCGGATCGATCGATCCGCGTTTTTTTATGGCTGCGTGCCGGAGCCGGGCGCGCCGCAAGCGGCGCCCGGCGGCCGGGCCGTCACGAACCCGTCTTGCGCGCCGTCGTCTTGCGGGCGGCGGTCTTGCGGGCCGGTGCCGGTTTCTCTTCGGCGCCTTCCGTCACGGTTTCGGCATCCTTCGTCGCCGATTTGGCCGTCTTCTTCGCGGCGGCGGCTTTCGGTTCCTTCTTCTCGAACTCGAAACCGATCTTGCCGTCCGGCTGCTTCACGAGGAACGCCTTGAAGTTGCGGCCGGTACGCGACGACTTGAAGTTCGGCAGCAGATCCGTGCGGCCGTCGGCGAGCAGCTTGCCCATCTGCTCGCGCGTGATTTCCTGCTGCAGGATCACCTTGCCCGAGCGGAAGTCGCAGGTCTTCGGGTTCGCCACCGAGTGTTCGCACACGTAGCTCATCCCGTGCTCGAACACGCGGCCCTTGCACTTCGGGCACGCGCCGACCGGCTCCTGCGCGGAGAAGTCGGGCGCTTCGCCTTCCTCGCCGCCCTGGTCCTGGCCGAAATCGAACTCGAGCTTGTAGTTCTTCGTCTCGTCGTCGAAGGACAGCTTGAGGATCGCCGAGAACGGGCGGCCCATCTTGCTGCGGAACCCGGACAGCGGCCCGATTTCCTTCTTCTGCAGCAGCTCTTCGACTTCCGGGATCTCGAACTGCCGGCTGCCCGGGATCTTCGAGATCGAGAAGTCGCATTTCGTGCACGCGAAGCGGCGGTAGTTTTCCTTCACCTGGCCGCCGCAATTCGGGCACGGTGTCTCGAGCGTCGCGTAATCGCCGGGGATCGTGTCGGAATCGTATTCCTTCGCGCGCTTGACGATCTGCTGCGTCATGCGGGCGATTTCCTGCATAAACGCGTCGCGGCCGAGATTGCCGCGCTCCATCTGCGACAGCTTGTATTCCCATTCGCCGGTGAGCTCGGGCGCCGTGAGTTCCTTCACGCCGAGGCCGCGCAGCAGCGTCATCAGCTGGAATGCCTTCGCGGTCGGGATCAGTTCGCGACCTTCGCGCAGCAGGTACTTTTCGCCGAGCAGGCCTTCGATGATCGCCGCACGCGTGGCCGGCGTACCGAGGCCCTTCGCGGCCATCGCCTCGCGCAGCTCGTCGTCCTCGACCAGCTTGCCCGCGCCTTCCATCGCGGACAGCAGCGTCGCTTCCGAGTAGCGTGCGGGCGGCTTGGTCACGAGCGCGACGGCGGCGATCTCGTCGGTCTTCACCTTCTCGTCCTTCTGCACCGGCACGAGGTTCGCGTCCGCGCCTTCGGCGTCGCGGCCGTACACCTGCAGCCAGCCCGGCTCGACCAGCACCTTGCCTTCGGTCTTGAAGTGATGGCCGGCGACTTCGGTGATCCGGGTCGTCACGCGGAATTCGGCCGCCGGGAAGAACACGGCGAGGAAGCGCTTCACGACCAGGTCGTACAGCTTCTGCTCGGGCTCGGACAGCGCCTTCGGCGCCTGGAGCGTCGGGATGATTGCAAAGTGGTCGCTGATCTTCGAGTTGTCGAAGATCCGCTTGTTCGGCTTCACCCAACCCTTGTCGAGCACCTGCTTCGCGTGCGGCAGGTAGTTGTTGCTCTCCTTGAGCATCTCGAGCGTGGACTGCACGGTCGACAGGTAGTCTTCCGGCAGCGCGCGCGCGTCGGTACGCGGGTAGGTCAGCACCTTGTGCTTTTCATACAGCGCCTGCGCGAGACCGAGCGTGTTCTTCGCGGAGAAGCCGAAACGGCCGTTCGCTTCGCGCTGCAGGCTCGTCAGGTCGAACAGCAGCGGCGACAGTTGCGTCGACGGCTTCGATTCCTCGGACACCGTGCCGATCTGGTCGCGGCAGGCGGCGACGATCGTCTCGGCGGCCGGCAGGCTCCACAGGCGGGAGTCGCGCTTTTCCGGATCGAATTCGTCGCGCTTGAATTTCGGGTCGTACCACTTCCCTTCGTAGAAGCCGCTCGCGCACGCGAATTCGGCCTTCACTTCCCAGTAGTCGCGCGGGATGAAGCGGCGGATTTTCTCTTCGCGTTCGACGACGATCGACAACGTTGGCGTCTGAACCCGGCCGACGGTGGTCAGGAAGAAGCCGCCGCCCTTGCTGTTGAACGCGGTCATCGCGCGGGTGCCGTTGATCCCGACGAGCCAGTCGGCTTCCGAGCGGCAGCGTGCGGCGTCGGCGAGCGGCTGCATGTCCGTGTCGCTGCGCAGGTTCGCGAAACCATCGCGAATCGCCTGCGGCGTCATCGATTGCAGCCACAGGCGCTGGACCGGCTGCTTCGCCTTCGCGTGCTGCGCGATCAGGCGGAAAATCAGCTCGCCTTCGCGCCCCGCGTCACATGCGTTGATCAGGCGGTCGACGTCCTTGCGCTTCATCAGCTTCGTGAGCACCTTGAGGCGCGACTCGCTTTTTGCGATCGGGTTCAGGTCGAAATGCGGGGGAATGACGGGCAGATGCGCGAAGCTCCATTTCCCGCGCTTGACCTCGTACTCCTCCGGGGCGGCGATTTCCAGCAGGTGGCCGACAGCGGACGAAAGGACGAAATCGTCGCTCTCGTAATACTCGTCATGCTTGGTAAAGCCGCCCAAAGCGCGTGCGATGTCGTTCGCGACAGAAGGCTTTTCCGCAATGATCAGTGCTTTGGACATGACAGGTGTGTGTTGGTAGACCGGGTTCGCCCGGTTGTGGGTCCCTTTTACGACCGCTTTATAGCACACGCCGCAGCGACGGCGGCTCGGCGTGTAAAAAGCGGCTCATCATAGAGGGGGGCTGCAATGGCGGCAAGCGCCCGGCGCGGCGGGCCGCGCCAACCTGCGCAAAACCGCCGGGCGGGCCCGCGAATTCAGGCTTCGACGTTCAGGATGTCGCGCAATTTCGGTGCGTGCGGCGCACCGGGCACCGCACTCAGGTCGGACAGCATGCGTTCGACGATCGCCGCGTGCGGCAGCACCGTGCCGAAGAAGCGGGCGGTATGGGCATCCTCGATCAGGATGGTCGGGAAATTCTCGACGTCGAGATCGTCGAGGCGGTCGGCATGGGTTTCGATGTCGATCCAGGCGAAGCAGGCGTCCGGATGCGCATCGGCGAGCTGGTCGAAGGCGCTCCGGTAGTCGCGGCACGTGCCGCACCATTCGGCGCACAGGCAGGCGACCAGCAACGTGCCGGGATCGGCGAGGCGCTCGGCGATCCGATCTGCATCGGTGTCGAGATTCAGCGCGGGCATGGAATTCCTTGGGTAGCGTCGGCGGTCGGACCGCCCCTATGCCGGGGAATGTAGCACGCCCCGCGCAGAGGGGGTGGGCGCGGCGTCAAGCCGCGCGAAGCGTCCGCCGGCGACGCTTGCGACGCGGCCAGCCAGCTCCAGCGCGAGCAGCGCGCCATGCAGCACGTCGTTGGACAGGCCGCTGTGCTCGGCCAGCCATTCGTACGTCACGGGGCCGTATCCCAGCGCGGTGAGCACCGCCTGTTCCGACGGGGTGCCTGGTGGAGCGGCTTCGATGGAGGCCGGTGCGGTGGTCGCGGCGGTGCGATTCGTTTGCGCGATGCCGGCAGCTTCGGGTTCGCGGATCTCGTCGGCATTCGGGCCCTGATTACCGGCTCGCATTGCGCCGCTCGTTGCGCGCGCCGCCGGTTCGCCCAGCCCGTATTCCTCGAGCACGTCGAGCGGCGCCGCGGTGAGCTTCGCGCCGTCGCGGATCAGCGCGTGGCAGCCCTGCGCGAGCGGGGCGTGGATCGAACCGGGCATCGCGAACACGTCGCGCCCCAATTCGTTCGCGAGCCGCGCGGTGATCAGCGACCCCGAGCGCGGGGCGGCCTCGACGACGAGCGCGCCGATCGCGAGCGCGGCGATCAGCCGGTTGCGCTGCGGGAAATGCGCGGCGCGGGCCGGCGTGCCGAGCGGCCATTCCGACACGATCGCGCCGTGTGCGGCGATCTCGTGCGCGAGCGCGCGGTGTCGCGCCGGGTAGACGAGATCGGCGCCCGTCGCGATCACCGCGACGGTGCCCGAGCGGCCGTCGAGCCCGCCGCGATGCGCGGCGCCGTCGATACCGAGTGCGAGGCCCGAGACGATCGTGAGGCCTGCGTCGGACAACGCGTGGGCGAAATGCGTGGCGTCGGCGAGCCCCTGCGGCGTCGCATGGCGGCTGCCGACCACCGCGAGGCCGCGTGCGTGCAGCAGGTCGAGCCGCCCCTTTACATATAGCAGCGGCGGCGGATCGTGCAGATCGCGCAGCCGCGGCGGGTAGGCCGGATCGCTCAGCGTGACGAGCACGTTGCCCGGCCCGTCGAGCCACGCGAGCGCGGCGCCGGTGCGCGTATCGAGATCGTCGCGCTCGCTCGCGCGCACGGCCTGCGCGGCGGCGGGGCTGGCCACGGCGGCGATTGCCTCGTCGGGCGCGCGCAGCAGCGCTTCCGGCGAGCCGAAAGCCGCGAGCAGCACCTGCAGCACGGCGGGCGAGAGACCGGGCGCATGCGCGAGCTGCAGCCAGGCGCGCAGCGCGGCGGGCCTCAACGCTTGCGGGGACATGAGGTGGCCCTCGAATGCGGCGGCCAGCGGAGCGTGTGGCGCCATGATAAAATTTTCATCATCCGAAATACTCGACAGGGCCGTGCGCGCAGGCACGCGGCCGATTGCAGGAGGCGCGATTCGCGGCATTGATATGCCACGCATCCGCCTCATCTTCATTGCATCCCGGCGGCGGCGCCAGCCGGCCGGATGGCCGATGCGGCACGCCGCTCCACCGAATACCGAACACCATGGCATTGCTCAATATTCTTCATTACCCCGACAAGCGGCTGCACAAGGTCGCGAAGCCCGTCGACAAGGTCGACGACCGGATCCGCAAGCTCGTCGCCGACATGGCCGAGACCATGTACGCGGCGCCCGGCATCGGCCTGGCGGCCACGCAGGTCGACGTGCACGAGCGCGTGATCGTGATCGACGTCTCCGAAGAGAAGAACGAGCTGCGCGCGTTCATCAACCCGGAGATCGTGTGGTCGAGCGACGCGAAGCAGACCTATGAAGAAGGCTGCCTGTCGGTGCCCGGCATCTACGACGAAGTCGAACGCCCCGACCACGTGCGCGTGCGTGCGCTCAACGAGCAGGGCGAGACGTTCGAGCTCGACTGCGAAGGCCTGCTCGCCGTGTGCGTCCAGCACGAGATGGATCACCTGATGGGCCGCGTGTTCGTCGAATATCTGTCGCCGCTCAAGCAGACGCGCATCAAGACGAAGATGAAGAAACTCGAACGCGCGATGTAATGCGCGTGCGCCCAGCCCGACCCCGAACGCTGTCATGACCCATACGTTGCGCGTGATTTTTGCCGGCACGCCGGAATTCGCCGCGGCCGCCCTGGCCGCGATCCACAAGGCCGGTTTCCCGGTGCCGCTCGTGCTGACCCAGCCCGATCGCCCGGCCGGGCGCGGGATGAAGCTCCAGGCGAGCGCCGTGAAGCGCTACGCCGTCGAGCACGGGATGGCCGTCGCGCAGCCGCCGTCGCTGCGCCGCGCGGGCAAGTACCCGGCGGAGGCGGCCGACGCGATCGAGTTGCTGCGCACGACGCCGCACGACGTGATGGTGGTGGCCGCGTACGGCCTGCTGCTGCCGCAGGAAGTGCTCGACATCCCGCGCGCCGGCTGCATCAACATTCACGCATCGCTGCTGCCGCGCTGGCGCGGCGCGGCGCCGATCCATCGTGCGATCGAGGCCGGCGACGCCGAGACGGGCGTCACGCTGATGCAGATGGACGTCGGCCTCGACACCGGCGCGATGATCGAGGAGGCGCGCATCGCGATCGCGCCTGACGATACGACCGCGACGCTGCACGACCGCCTCGCCGCCGACGGCGCGCGGCTGATCGTCGACGCGCTCGTGCGGCTCGAGCGCGACGGGACGCTGCCGGCGACGCCGCAGCCGGCCGACGGCGTGACCTACGCGGAAAAGATCGGCAAGCATGAAGCGGCGCTCGACTGGCGCAAGCCTGCGGACGTACTCGCGCGCCAGGTGCGTGCGTTCGACCCGTTCCCGGGCGGCGTCGCGACGCTTGACGGCGCGGCCATCAAGCTGTGGGCGGCCGAGCCCGTGGCGACGGATGGCACGATTGCCAGCGCGGCGCCCGGCACGATCGTCGAAGCCGCGCCGGAAGGCGTGGTGGTCGCATGCGGCAGCGGCGCGCTGCGCGTCACCCAGCTGCAGAAGCCCGGCGGAAAACGGCTGCCTGCACGCGAATTCCTCGCCGGTTCGCCGCTCGCCGCCGGCCAGCGTTTCGCGCTACCCGACGTCGACTGACAGGCCTGAGCGCCATTCGACCCGGTCTGCCGGCCCGGCGCAACTGGCCGGACGGCCGAGTCGCGCGGGGCGGCAGGCACGCGTAGAATTTCCCTGCGCTCCCCGGTTTCGAGGTTTTCATGTTCGGCATCACCCATTTCGGCTTCTTCGTGTTCGCGGTTTTCCTGCTGAACATCACGCCCGGCCCCGATACGGCCTACATCGTCGGCCGCAGCGTCGCGCAGGGGCGCGGCGCGGGGCTGATGTCGGCGTTCGGCATTTCGGCCGGCTGCTGCGTCCACGCGCTCGCCTGCGCATTCGGCCTCACCGCGCTGCTGGCCGCGTCGGCCACCGCGTTCACGGTGATCAAGCTGGTCGGCGCCGCGTACCTGATCTATCTCGGCGTGCGGATGATCATCGCGAAGCAGGCCGCCGCGCCGTCGGGCGCCGCAGCCGCGCAGGCCGCGGCCGCCAAGCCGCTGCGCCAGCTGTTCATGCAGGGTTTCTGGACCAACGTGCTGAATCCGAAGGTCGTGCTGTTCTTCGTGTCGTTCTTCCCGCAGTTCGTGTCGGCCGACAGTCCGCACAAGGCCTGGGCGTTCCTGACCCTCGGCGCGGTGTTCGTCGCGATGAGCACGGTCTGGACGAGCCTGGTTGCATGGGTGGCGGGCAGCGTCACGCAGCGCTTTTCCGGCAAGCCGGGCGTCAAGAAGTGGCTCGATCGCACGGTGGGCAGCGCTTTCGTCGGCCTCGGTCTTCGTCTGGCAGCTTCGCAACGCTGAGATTGAATTTTTCCGGCAAGACCTTATCTAACAAATCGCTTACAATTTTCCGCCGTGCCCTGTGATGCGCGGCGGGTCCCCTGACGGATAAGGAGTGGGTATGTTCAATTGGGTCAAAACGGCGATGCTGATGGCCGCGATCACGGCCCTGTTCATCGTGATCGGCGGGATGATCGGCGGCTCGCGCGGCATGACGATCGCGCTGCTGTTCGCGCTCGGCATGAATTTCTTCTCGTACTGGTTCTCGGACAAGATGGTGCTGCGCATGTACAACGCGCAGGAAGTCGACGAGAACACGGCGCCGCAGTTCTACCGGATGGTCCGCGAGCTGGCCACGCGCGCGAACCTGCCGATGCCGCGCGTCTACCTGATCAACGAGGATGCGCCGAACGCGTTCGCGACGGGCCGCAACCCCGAGCATGCGGCGGTCGCCGCGACGACGGGCATCCTGCGCGTGCTGTCGGAGCGCGAGATGCGCGGCGTGATGGCGCACGAGCTCGCGCACGTGAAGCACCGCGACATCCTGATTTCGACGATCACCGCGACGATGGCGGGCGCGATCTCGGCACTCGCGAACTTCGCGATGTTCTTTGGCGGGCGCGACGAGAACGGCCGGCCGGCCAACCCGATCGCGGGGATCGCGGTCGCGCTGCTCGCCCCGATCGCAGGCGCCTTGATCCAGATGGCGATTTCGCGGGCTCGCGAGTTCGAAGCCGACCGCGGCGGCGCGCAGATTTCCGGCGATCCGCAGTCGCTCGCCACCGCGCTCGACAAGATCCATCGCTATGCGGCGGGCATTCCGTTCCAGGCGGCCGAGGCGCATCCGGCCACCGCGCAGATGATGATCATGAACCCGCTGCACGGCGGCGGCCTGCAGAACCTGTTCTCGACGCACCCGGCCACCGAGGAGCGCATCGCGCGCCTGATGGAGATGGCGCGCACCGGCCGCTTCGAGTGACCCCGGGCGACCCGCGCGGCGGCTGCCCGCGCGGGGCCGCCCCGCCACCCCGCATGCTTCGCGCTGCGGGGTGTTTCATTTGTGCGCGCCGTAAAGGGGCCAAAGGGCCAGCA
>NZ_BBSK01000048.1:0-10887 GCF_001319805.1 Burkholderia sp. E168m22 | reverse complement strand
GGTTTGGGATCGCCGGGCCATCTGGCCGCCGCGATCCCGCCGTTTGCCGCATTTGTTTGCCGCACCTGATTGCCGCGCCTGCTTGCCGATTCCGTACCGATGACACGACCCCGTTCTTCCGCTCCGACTTCTTCCGGCCGCCCGGCGCGCCTGGCTGCGCTGCACCTGGCGCCCGATTCGCTCGGCTTCGCGCTCGACGCGGCCGCGCAGGCGGTCGACGCGGTGCGACGCGGCACCGCGTTGCCGGCGGCGCTGTCGGCGGTATTCGCGCAGATGCCGTCCGGTGCGCAGGCGCTCGCGCGCGGCGCGACGCAGGACGTCGCCTACCGGACGATGCGTCGCCTCGGCAGCGCGGACTGGCTGATCGGCAAGTTCGTCAGCAAGGCGCCGCCCGCGCACGTGCACGCAGTGCTCGCCGGCGCGTTCGCGCTGCTGCTCGACCCGCCTGACGAGGCAGCGTACCCGGCGTTCACGGTGGTCGACCAGGCCGTCACCGTCATCGGTGCGCGCCGCGAATTCGCGTTCGCGAAGGGGATGGTCAACGCGGTGCTGCGCCGTTTCCTGCGCGAGCGCGACGCACTCGTCGCCGCGATGCAGGACGACCCGGTCGCACGCTGGAACTACCGCGTGTGGTGGGTCGATGCGGTGAAGCGCGCATGGCCCGATGCGTGGCAGGCGATCCTCGCGGCCGGCGAGCATCAGGGGCCACTGACGTTGCGTGTGAATGCGCGCCGCGCGAGCGTCGATGCGTATCTCGACACGCTGCGTGCGAGCGGAATCGACGCGACCGCGATCGGCCGGCACGCGGTGCGGCTCGCGTCGGCGCTGCCGGTGGAACGCATCCCGGGCTTCGCTGACGGCGTGGTGTCGGTGCAGGACGCCGGCGCGCAGCTCGCGGCCGAATGGCTCGACGCGCGCGACGGCATGCGCGTGCTCGACGCGTGCGCGGCGCCCGGCGGCAAGACCGGCCATATTCTCGAACTCGCCGATGCGGAAGTCGTGGCGCTCGAAAGCGACGCGACGCGCGCCGCGCGCATCGGCGAGAATCTCGTGCGCCTGTCGCTCGCGGCGAACGTGTGCGTCGGCGACGCGGGCGCGCCGGACACCTGGTACGACGGGCGCCCGTTCGATCGCATCCTGGCCGACGTGCCGTGCTCGGCGTCCGGCATCGTGCGGCGGCACCCCGATATCCGCTGGCTGCGCCGCGAGGCCGACATCCCGGCGCTGGTCGCGGAGCAGCGTCGCATCCTGTCGGCGCTGTGGCCGCTCGTGAAGCCGGGCGGCGAACTGCTTTACGTGACCTGTTCGATCTTCCCCGAGGAAGGCGAATTGCAGGCCCGCTGGTTTGAAGCGGCCTGTGAAGATGCGGTACGATTGGACGCCCCCGGCCAACTGCTGCCGGGCGGCGTGCAGGGACGGGCGGCCGCCGGCGCACTCGACCAGAACACCGATCACGACGGATTTTTCTACGCGCGGTTTCAGAAACGGTGACGATCAAACACCTTTTTCCCTTTCGGCTCGCGGCCGTCCTGCTGGTCGCGTTGACGCTGTGCCTGGCCGTCGTCCGGCCGGCGCATGCCGAATCGATCGCCGTGCAGCGCGCATCGCTCCAGTCCGACGGCAGCGGCTGGAGCCTGGACGCGCGGTTCGACTTCGAGCTGAATCCGAACCTCGAGGATGCCGTCAACAAGGGTATCCCGCTTTACTTCACGACCGACTTCGAGCTGAGCCGCGCACGCTGGTACTGGTTCGACGAGCAGCCGGTGGCGGTCACGCAGACGATCCGCCTGTCGTTCCAGCCGCTCACGCGCGAGTACCGCGTGTCGACGGGCGGCCTGCAGCTCGGCTTCCCGTCGCTGAAGGATGCGCTCGCGGTGGTCCGCCACATCACGTCGTGGCACGTGATCGACCGTAACCAGGTACGGGCGGGCGAAACCTACACGGCGTCGGTGCGGATGCAGCTCGACACGGCGCTGATGCCGAAGCCGTTCCAGGTCGATGCCGTGAACAACCGCGACTGGACGCTCGGGTCGGACTGGAAGCGCTTCAACTTCACGGTGACCGAACGTGCTAAATAAAGTACGCCGCGCGGCCAGCGGGAAGAGCCTCCTCATCCGCGTGATCGTCTCGACGGTCGCGATCACCGCACTGCTGCTGCTCGTGCTGCTCGCGGCCGCGAGCGCGAACACCGAATTCTTCGACCGCTACTACTCGTGGCTGTACGCGACGAACATCATCGTCGCGCTCGTGTTCCTGCTCGTGGTGCTCGGGCTGATCGGGATGATCGTCGTGCGCCTGAGGAAGGGCAAGTTCGGCACGCGGCTGCTCGCGAAGCTCGCGGTGTTCTTCGCGCTCGTCGGCGTGGTGCCGGGCGGGATCATCTACATCGTGTCGTACCAGTTCGTGTCGCGCAGTATCGAGTCGTGGTTCGACGTGAACGTCGAGACGGCGCTGACGGCCGGGCTGAACCTCGGCCGCGGGATGCTCGATGCGTCGCTGTCCGATCTGCAGACCAAGGCGCGGCTGATGTCCGACCAGCTCGCGAGCGTCGACGCGAACACGAACGGCACGACGCTCACGCTGCTGCGGCTGCGCGACCAGTTCGGCGTGCAGGACGCGACGATCGTCGAGCCGAGCCGCGGCGGCTCGGGCGCCGCGCCCGACCTGCACATCGTCGCGCAGGCGTCGGGCAATTTCGCGGCGCTGATTCCGGACGACCTGCCGACGCCGCTGATGCTGAGCCAGGCACGCGAACACGGCGCGTATGCGGCGATCGAGGGCGAGGTCGACGGCGACCCGCGCGCGCATGGCGCGAAGGGCGCGCTGCGGTTGCGCGTCGTGCGGCCGATTCCCGATGCGACGACGTCGCTGTTGCAGCCGGCGGAGCGGTTCCTGCAGCTCACGCAGCCGGTGCCGCCCGGGCTCGCGCACAACGCGGACGCCGTGCAGCGCGCGTACCGCGAGTACCAGGAAAAGTCGCTCGGCCGCACGGGCCTGCGCAAGATGTACATCGGCACGCTGACGCTCGCGCTGTTCCTCGCGACCTTCATCGCGATGATGCTCGCGCTCGCGCTCGGCCAGCAGCTCGCGCGGCCGCTGTTCCTGCTCGCGCAGGGCACGAAGGAGATCACGGAAGGCGACTACACGCCGAAGCGCGAGATCAAGACGCGCGACGAGCTCGGCTTCCTCACGCAGTCGTTCAACGCGATGACGCGCCAGTTGTCCGAGGCGCGGCTCGCGGTCGAGAAGAACCGCATCGCGCTCGAGCATTCGAAGACGTATCTCGAGAGCATCCTCGCGAACCTGACGGCCGGCGTGTTCGTGCTCGACCGCCAGTTCCGGCTGACGACGGCCAATCGCGGCGCCGAGCGGATCTTCCGGCAGCCGTTCAACTCGCTGATCGGCACGACGCTCGACCGGATCGGCGTGGCCGCCGGGTTCGGCGCGATGGTGCGCAAGGCATTCGCCGATCGCGAGGCGGCGTCCGACGGCGGCAGCGGCGATCGCGGCCACTGGCAGCAGCAGTTCGCGATCGAGGTGCCGGGCGAAACCGATCCGCTGACGCTGCTGGTGCGCGGCACGCGGCTCGTGTCGACGGTCGAGGGGCAGGCCGACGATCCGCAGACGTCCGGCTACGTCGTCGTGTTCGACGACATCTCCGACGTGATTTCCGCACAGCGTTCGGTCGCGTGGGGCGAGGTCGCGCGGCGGCTCGCGCACGAGATCAAGAATCCGCTGACGCCGATCCAGCTGTCGGCCGAGCGGCTGCAGATGAAGCTGTCGGACAAGCTCGCGCCGCCCGACGCGGACGTGCTCAAGCGCGGCGCGACGATGATCGTGAACCAGGTGGCCGCGATGAAGCGGATGGTCGACGATTTCCGCGAATACGCGCGCACGCCGCCGGCGGTGCTCGCGAACCTGCAGTTGAACGAACTGGCGAGCGAGGTGCTCGGGCTGTACGGCGTCGGCGAAGGCAAGAGCCCGATCGTCGCCGAACTCGCGCCGTCGCTGCCGGTGATTCGCGGCGACGCGACGCAATTGCGCCAGGTGATTCACAACCTGCTGCAGAATGCGCAGGATTCGGTCGCGGAGTCCGCGCATCCGCGTGTGTTGATCGAAACCAAGACAGTAGAATATGGCGACCCCGACGCCGAGGGCAAAACGCGCGTCGCGGTACGGCTTACCGTGTCCGACAACGGGCCCGGTTTTCCGGCACGCATCCTGACCCGCGCGTTCGAGCCTTACGTGACGACGAAGGCGAAGGGCACGGGGCTCGGGCTGGCCACGGTCAAGAAAATCGTTGACGAGCACGGCGCGCGGATCGATCTGCGCAATCGCATGCACGGCGAGACCGTCGAGGGTGCGCAGGTATCGATCCTGTTCCTGCAGATGGCGAGCGATACGCCAGGCGCCGAACCGGGTGCACAGGACGGGACGACTCCCGCCAAGACAAAAGCAAGTGAGCAGACAAAGGCAGCGTAAATGGCAACCATCCTGGTGGTAGATGATGAAATGGGCATCCGGGAATTGCTCTCGGAGATCCTCAGCGATGAAGGACATGTCGTCGAGGCGGCGGAGAACGCGCAGGCCGCGCGGGAATACCGGCTGAATCAGGCGCCCGATCTCGTGCTGCTCGATATCTGGATGCCCGATACCGACGGCGTCACGCTGCTCAAGGAATGGGCGGCGCAGGGGCTGCTGACGATGCCCGTGATCATGATGTCCGGGCACGCGACGATCGATACCGCCGTCGAGGCGACTAAGATCGGCGCGCTCGATTTCCTCGAAAAGCCGATCGCGCTGCAGAAGCTGCTGAAGTCGGTCGAGCACGGTCTCGCCCGCGGCGCGGCACCGGTGTCCGCGAACGCGGCGGCGAAGGCGGGCGGCGGGCAGGCCGCGGGGCCGGCGACGGTCGCGTCCGCGGCGGCGCTGCCGACGCTCGGCGACGACATGGCGTCGGCGCTCGGCCTCGCGGGCCAGACGGCGGCGATCCCGTTCGACATCCCGTTGCGCGAAGCGCGCGATGCATTCGAGCGCGCGTACTTCGAGTATCACCTCGCGCGCGAGAACGGCAGCATGACGCGCGTCGCGGAGAAGACGGGCCTCGAGCGCACGCACCTGTATCGCAAGCTCAAGCAGCTCGGCGTCGAGCTCGGCAAGAAGCCGTCTGAAGGTGCGCTGTAAAATATTTTGCGAAAGCACTTGCCCGGGGGCGGATAGCTCGATATACTTTCATTCTTCGTTGGCCCGGTAGCTCAGTTGGTAGAGCAGCGGATTGAAAATCCGCGTGTCGATGGTTCGATTCCGTCCCAGGCCACCAGCATTTAAAACCCCAAGAATCGGAAGGTTCTTGGGGTTTTTCGTTTGTGGTGGGTATCGCGTGTCGTGGGCGGTGGGCCCGGCAGCATTCGCCGGGGCATGATAAAATCCGTGCCCGCTCAATGACTTAGCGCATCGCTTCATGCGCATGGCAGGCTGCCCGCGGCGCGCCTGTCGTGGCGCGCGGCCACGATGCCGCGCGATGAGCGGTATAAGCGCGCCGCCGCATTCGCGGCCGACCGCGCTGCCTATACTGGTCGAGCCGGCGCAGGCCGGTCGCGTCGGGCCGCCCGGCGGCAGCCGGCCTCGGGGCGCAGTGCGACGCGAGCCTACACATTCACGGAGTATCACGGTGATTCGGACAGACGCTAAAGACGGCGCGCTCGTGTTGTTTTCCGGCGGGCAGGACTCCGCCACGTGCGTGGCATGGGCCCTCGAACGCTACCAGACGGTCGAGACGCTCGGCTTCGATTACGGCCAGCGTCATCGCGTCGAACTCGAGTGCCGCGAAGGCGTGCGCGAAGCGCTGAAGCACAGGTTTCCGGCGTGGTCGGACCGGCTCGGCGACGATCACATGATCGACCTGTCGGTGCTCGGCGCGATCAGCGATACCGCGATGACGCGCACGATCGAGATCGAGACGACGGCCAACGGCCTGCCGAACACGTTCGTGCCGGGCCGCAACCTGATGTTCATGACGATCGCCGCGGCGATCGCCTATCGCCGCGGGCTGCGCGTGCTGGTCGGCGGGATGTGCGAGACCGATTTCTCGGGCTATCCCGATTGCCGCGACGACACGATGAAGGCGCTGCAGGTCGCGCTGAATCTCGGGATGGATACGCGCATGGTGCTCGAGACGCCGCTGATGTGGCTCGACAAGGCGCAGACCTGGCAGCTCGCCGAACAGCTCGGCGGCGAGGCGCTCGTCGAACTGATCCGCGTCGAGACGCACACGTGCTACGTGGGCGAGCGCGCGGAACTGCACGACTGGGGCTTCGGCTGCGGCGAATGCCCGGCCTGCAAGCTGCGCAAGCGCGGCTACGAGGCTTACCTGAAGGGCGAGCGGGTGACCGAAGCGCCGCTGTGATGCGGCTCGCGCGGGCAGCGCTTGATGGACAACGGATTCTGATCGACAACGAGCGGCGCGAGCCGGACGAAGCACGATGACTTACGCGGTCAAGGAAATTTTCTACACGTTGCAGGGCGAGGGCGCGAATGCGGGCCGGCCGGCCGTGTTCTGCCGGTTCGCCGGCTGCAACCTGTGGTCGGGCCGCGAAGAGGATCGTGCGGAGGCCGTGTGCCGCTTCTGCGATACGGATTTCGTCGGCACCGACGGCGAGAACGGCGGCAAGTTCAAGGACGCCGCCGCGCTCGTCGCGACGATCGCCGGCCTGTGGCCGGAGGGCGAAGCGAATTGCTTCGTCGTCTGCACGGGCGGCGAGCCGATGCTGCAGCTCGACCAGCCGCTCGTCGACGCGCTGCACGCGGCCGGCTTCGAGATCGCGATCGAGACCAACGGTTCGCTGCCGGTGCTCGAATCGATCGACTGGATCTGCGTGAGCCCGAAGGCCGATGCGCCGCTCGTCGTCACGAAGGGCAACGAACTGAAGGTCGTCGTGCCGCAGGACAACCAGCGGCTGGCCGACTACGCGAAGCTCGATTTCGAGTATTTTCTCGTGCAGCCGATGGACGGCCCGTCGCGCGACCTCAACACGAAGCTCGCGATCGACTGGTGCAAGCGTCATCCGCAGTGGCGGCTGTCGATGCAGACCCACAAATATCTGAACATTCCCTGAGCCACGGCTTTTGACATCGTGCTGATTACCCGAAAACTCGAATTCGACGCGGGCCACCGCATTCCCGATCACCGCAGCCAGTGCAGGAACCTGCACGGCCATCGCTACGTGCTCGAAATCACGCTGCGCGGCGATCTCGTCGATACCGAGGGGGCGCCCGACCGCGGCATGGTGATGGATTTCGCTGACGTGAAGGCGCTCGCGATGGAGCACCTCGTCAGCAAGTGGGACCACGCGTTCCTGGTCTATGCGCGCGACGACGTCGTGCGCTCGTTCCTCGAGCAGATGGCCGACCACAAGACGGTCGTGATCGACCGGATCCCGACCGTCGAGAACCTCGCGGCGATCGCGTTCGACCTCCTCGCGAACGTGTACGACGCGCACTACGGCGTGAACTTGCGCCTCGAGCGCGTGCGGTTGTACGAAACGCCGAACTGCTGGGCCGACGTCGAGCGCCAGCCCGGCCGCTGATCCTGCCTGCCCCCGCAGCCCCGCCGTCCGGCGCGGGCTGCCCGTCGCCGCGCACCGTGGCCTCGACTCCCTCCTTCCCGCGTCGGTAGGGCTTCCCCTGTCTGTTCCCGCATCGAGCGCCCGCCGCGCTATGATCGACGTGCCGCACCGAAAAACGCTCGCGTGAGCCATTGCGCGGCCCGCGCTGTCAGATCGGCCGTCCCGGGCCGACTCACGTTCTCTGGCGCGCGATCCGTCGCCGCCGCCGTGCTTCGGTTGCCCGGCGGTATGCATTCCGCTTTCCGCTTCGCCTGTTGCTTGTCCCGTTCGATTGCCGTTCCGTTCCGGAGGCCGTATCGATGAGCACGCTCACCAATTCCCTCAAACAACGCCTGCGCGACGGTGACGAGCCGCTGTACGGCCTGTGGCTGTCGCTCGGCAGCGACTCGGCCGCGGAAGCGCTCGCGCACGCCGGTTACGACTGGCTCTGCATCGACATGGAGCATGCGCCGAACGACAGTCGCGACGTGGCGTCGCAACTGCGTGCGATCGCCGCGGCGCACCTGCCGAGCGAGCCGGTCGTGCGCGTGCCGGCTCGCGAGCCGTGGCTCGTGAAGCGCGCGCTCGACGCCGGCGCGCGCACGCTGATGTTCCCGTGTATCGAGACGTCCGACGACGCCGCGCACGCGGTGCGGCTCACGCGCTTTCCGTCGCCCGACACGCCCGACGGACTGCGCGGTGTCGCAGGCATGGTGCGCGCGGCGGCGTTCGGCATGCGCCGCGACTACCTGCAGACGGCGAATGCGCAAGTGGCGGTGGTCGTGCAGGTCGAATCGGCGCGCGGCGTCGACGAAGTCGAGCGGATCGCGGCGACGCCCGGCGTCGACTGCCTGTTCGTCGGCCCGGCCGACCTCGCGGCGAGCCTCGGGCATCTCGGCGACATCCGCCACCCGGACGTCGAAACCGCGATGGCGCGCGTGCTCGCGGCCGGCAAGCAGGCAGGCGTCGCGGTCGGCATCTTCGCGGGCGACACGGCGGCCGCGCGCCAGTATCGCGACGCCGGTTACCGGATGATCACGGTATCGGCCGACGTGAGCTGGCTATTGCGCGCGACGCGGCAGGCGTTGCAGGAGGTACGGTCATGAACGGCGCAGATGCTGCGTGCCGCGGGCGCGCGCGGATCGGGACGATGGTCGGCCTGTGGGCCGTGTGTGCGGTGGCCGCCGCGCAGGGCGCGCCGCAAGCGAAGCCCGATCCGTCGCGCGAGACGCAATCGGCGGTTGCCGACTACAACGCCGGCGACTATCGTGCGGCGCTGGTGCAATTCCACGATGCGGCCGAGCGCGGCGATCGCCTCGCGCAGTTCAACTACGCGATGATGCTGCTGACGGGCGAAGGCGTGACGGCGAACGTCGACGAAGGGCTGCGCTGGCTCAGGCGCGCGGCGGACGCGAACATGTCGCATGCGCAGTACGTGTACGGCCGGATGTTCGACGATGGCGAATTCGTCGCGCGCAATCCGGCGGAAGCGCATCGCTGGTTCCTGCGCGCCGCGAAGCAGGGGCACGTGCAGGCCGAGCTGTCGCTCGCGAACCAGTTCCTCGACGGGCGCGGCACGCCGCGCGACAACCGTCAGGCGTTCGCATGGTACAAGCAGGCCGCCGACGCGGGCGAGCCGACCGCGCAGTACGTGACCGCGTCGTTCTACGAGCGCGGCGGCGACGGCGTCGCGCAGAACCTGAACATCGCGCGGGCGTATTACGCGGCGGCGGCCGCGCAGGGCGACGAGACGGCCGGGATGAAATTCAAGGAGCTGAGCGCGCGGCTGAAGGCGCCGGGGCCGGCATCGGGCGCCGGCGCGGAGCAGGGCAAGCCGCACGCGCCGCCGCAGTAGGCGGCCGCATTCGGCGCATCCAGTGAAAAACGGCGCCGGGGCGCCGTTTTCGTGTGCCGCGGTGCGGGGCCGCGATCAGCTCTTCATCAGCCGCCGCTGCCGCCCGACGCTCATGATCATCCCGATCGCGATGCCGAGCGTCGTGAGCGCGGTGCCGCCGTAACTCATGAACGGCAGCGGCACGCCGACGACCGGCAGCACGCCGCTCACCATCCCGATGTTGACGAACGCGTAGACGAAGAACGCGAGCGTGAGCGAGCCCGCCAGCAGCCGGCCGAACAGCGTCGCGCCCTGCGCGGCGATGTAGAGCCCGCGGGCGATCAGCGCCATGTACAGCGTCAGCAGCACGAGCCCGCCGGCGAGCCCCCATTCCTCCGAGAACACCGCGAAGATGAAGTCGGTGTGCTTTTCCGGAATGAATTCGAGGTGCGCCTGCGTGCCTTTCAGGTAGCCCTTGCCGAGCACGCCGCCCGAGCCGATCGCGATCACGGCCTGGATCGTGTGGAAGCCCTTGCCGAGCGGGTCGGAGGTCGGGTCGAGCAGCGTGCACACCCGGTGTTTCTGGTAGTCGTGCATCAGCGGCCACTGTACTTCGGGCTGGCAGATGCGTTCCTCGAACACGGCGATCGAGCCGACCGCGAGCACGCCCGCGACGAGCACCGGCACGATCAGCTTGAACGACAGGCCGGCGAGGTAGATCACGAAGAAGCCGGCCGCGAACACGAGCAGACCCGTGCCGAGGTCGGGCTGCTTCGCGATCAGCCCGACCGGCACCAGCAGGATTCCGAATGCGGCGATGAAGTCGTACCAGCGCAGCCCGCCTTCGCGGCGCTGGTAGTACCACGCGAGCATCAGCGGCGTCGCGATCTTGAGGATTTCGGATGGCTGGATCACGACGCCGACGTTCAGCCAGCGCTTCGCGCCCTTCTTGGTCATCCCGAACAGCGCGACCGCAATCAGCAGCGTGACCCCGAACGTGTAGAGCGGGACCGCGAAGCGCATCAGCGTGGTCGGCGGGATGTTGGCGATCACCCACATCAGCACGAACGTCAGCAGGATGTTGCGCAACTGGTCCTCGACGCGGCCCGGCATGTCGATCGACGCGCTGTACAGCGTGACGATGCCGACGCACAGCAGCAGGAACACGATGAGGGCGAGCGGGCGGTCGAAGCCCGCGAACATCTGCTTGATCTTGTCGAGCCAGGCGCGCTTGTCGAATTGCATGCCTTTCTCCGTTAATGAGCGGTGCCGGCGTTCGCCGCTTTCGCGGGGGCCGTCGCACGATGGTTGTCGTCCCGCGGCGCGGCGGCGACCGGCTGCGCGTCGCTGGCGGGCCGGCGCGGCCGGTGCGGACGCCGGATCGGCGGCAGGCTCGCGGCCATCGGCGCCGCGGCGCTCGCGTCGGCCGGCGCGGCGGCGCTGGCCGCA
>NZ_BBSK01000047.1:0-6229 GCF_001319805.1 Burkholderia sp. E168m22 | reverse complement strand
TGTCGCCGACCACCGGCGCGCTCACCGGCTCGGTCGCCGACGCCGCGGCGGCCACGGCCGCGGCCTCGTTCTTCGGGTTCTGGCGCTCGACCAGGTAGTAGTCGAGCACGCGGCGCGCGATCGGGCCGGCGGCCTGCGCGCCCCAGCCGCCGTTCTCGACGACCAGCGCGACGGCGATCTGCGGATGGTCGACCGGCGCGTACGCGATGAACAGCGCGTGGTCGCGCAGGTGTTCGGCGAGCAGGTGGCCCTTGTAGTTCGAACCCTGCAGCGAGAACACCTGTGCGGTACCGGTCTTGCCGGCGGCGAGGTACTGCGCGCCGCGGAACACCTTGTACGCGGTCCCGGACGGGTTCTCGATCACGTTTTCCATCCCGCGCTTCACGACGTCGATGTCGGACGCCTTCAGCGGGATCACCTCGCTTTCCTTCGGCACGGTCAGGTGGCGCGCCCGCGAGATCGGGTCCTCGACTTCCTTCACGAGGTGAGGCTTCATCACGACGCCGTTGTTCGCGAGCGTTGCCGTGGCATGCGCGAGCTGCAGGATCGTGAACGAGTTGTAGCCCTGGCCGATCCCGAGGCTGATCGTCTCGCCGTCGAACCACTTCTGCTGCGCGGCCTTCTTGAACGCCTTCTTCTTCCAGTCGGTCGACGGCAGGATGCCGCGCGCCTCGCCCTGGATGTCGATCCCGGTGATCTGGCCGAAGCCGAACGGCTTCATGAAGTTCGCGATCGCGTTCACGCCGAGGTCGCGCGCGAGCATGTAGAAGTAGGTGTCGTTCGACACCATGATCGCCTTGTTCATGTCGACCCAGCCCTGGCCCGAGCGCACGTCGTTGCGGAACGTGTGGCCGCCGAACGTGAAGTAGCCCGGGTCCTGGAAGCCCCAGCCCGGCGTGCGCTTGCCGAGCGTGAGGCCCGCGAGCGCCATGAACGGCTTGTACGTCGAGCCGGGCGGGTAGGTGCCGTGCAGCGGGCGGTTCAGGAGCGGCTTGTCGGGTGAGTTGTTCAGCTCGTCCCAGGTCTGCTGGTCGATGCCGTCGACGAACGAGTTCGGGTCGAAGCTCGGCGACGATACGAACGCGAGCACGTCGCCCGTCTTCGGCTCGATCGCGACGAGCGCGCCGCGCTTGCCGGCGAACGCCTGCTCGGCGACCTGCTGCAGCCCGATGTCGAGCGACAGCACGAGGTTGTTGCCGGGCGTCGCCTGCGTGCGCGACAGCGTGCGCACCGGCCGGCCGCCGGCCGTCACCTCGACTTCCTCGAAGCCCGTCAGCCCGTGCAGCTCGGTCTCGTAGCTCTGCTCGACGCCGATCTTGCCGATGTAGTCGGTGCCCTTGTAGTTGTTCGCGTCGCGGCGCGGATCGTAGTGCTCCTGGTCGCTGTCGTTGTCGTCGCTCATCGCGTCGATGCGATCCTGGTCGCGCTTCGAGATCCGGCCGATATAGCCGATCACGTGCGCGGCCGTCATGCCGAGCGGGTACTGGCGGAACAGCCGCGCGCGCACGTCGACGCCGGGGAAGCGGAAGCGCTGCGCGGTGAAGCGCGCGACTTCGGCGTCGGTGAGCCGCGTGCGGATCGGCAGGCTCTCGAAGTTCTTCGAGTCTTCCTGCAGCTTCTTGAAGCGGCGGCGGTCGCGGGCGTCGATCGGGATGATCTCGGACAGCTTGTCGATCGTGTTGTCGAGCGTGTCGTCGAGCTTCGACGGCGTGATCTCGAGCGTGTACGCCGAGTAGTTCTTCGCGAGGATCACGCCGTTGCGGTCGGTGATGATCCCGCGGTTCGGCACGATCGGCGCGACCGAGATGCGGTTTTCCTCGGCCTGCAGCGCGTATTTGCCGTGCTGCATCAGCTGCAGGTAGAAGAAGCGGCTCGCGAGCAGCCCGAAGCAGACGAACACGAACACGCCCGCCGCCGCGACGCGCAGGCGGAACCTCGAGAGCTGCTGTTGGGTGTCGTTGAATTCGGTCATTTAAGGGCAATCTGGCCCGCGCGCGGACGCGGGCGAGGTGCCGCCCCGGAGCGCGGCGCGCGGCGGGCGTGGGGGCGGCGGGTATTCAAGGTCGGTCCGGCTCAGATCGGGCGCGTATCGTCCGGGTCGACCGGGCGGCGTTGCGGCATCAGCAGCAGGTGGCTCGCGATCGGCCACAGCGCGGCTTCGACGAAACCGTCGACGAGATAGCGCCAGCCGGGGAACGCGGCGCCCATCAGCAGGCGGATCACGAACGGCACGAGCTGCGCGGCGACCAGCAGCGGCGTCACGTACAGCACCTGCACGCCGATCGGCATCCACAGCACGCGGCGGTGGATCGTGATCGCGCCGTACGACAGCAGCGTATAGGCGAGCGCGTGCTCGCCGAGCAGCCCCGCGTCGTGCACGTCCATCAGGATGCCGAGCGCGAACGCAACGCCCATCCCGACCTTGCGCGGCTGGTGGATGTTCCAGAACAGCAGCACGAGCGCGACGAAATCGGGCACGCCGGGCAGGCGGCCCCATGGCATCAGGTTCAGCAGGAACGCGGCGGCGAGGCTGAAGACGATGAAGTACGGATTGACCGGCTGCAGGATGTATTGCGGGCGGTTCATCGCTGGGCTCCTGATTGCCCGGCGGCGGGCTTCGCGGGCGCGGCGGCGGGCTGGGCCGGCGCCGCAGGAGCCGCCGGCGCCGGTTTCGCGCCGGGCTGGGCCGCGGCGGCCGGCTTCGCGTTCGCGTCGGCCTTGTCGGCTTTCTCGGCCTTTTCGCCCTTCGCGGCGGCTTTCGCGCCCTTCTTGCCCTTCGCGTTCTTCTCGGCGGCGGGATCGGGCTCGGCCGGACGCGGCGGGATGTCGTTGCGGTAATGCAGCACGAGCATCTGGCGCGCGCCGCGCACGGCCGCGACCGGTGCGCAGGTCACCCGGGCGAACGCGGTATCGGCGAGCTTGTCGACGCGCACGACCTTGGCGACCGGCAGGCCGGGCGAATAGACGCCATCGAGGCCGCTCGTGATCAGCTCGTCGCCGGCGACGAGATCCGCGCTGGTCGGCACGAAGCGCAGGTCGAGCGAATCGCCCTTCGGCGTGCCGTAGATCACGCTGCGCAGGCCGGTGCGCAGCACCTGCACGGGAATCGCGAGATCGCGGTCGGTGACCAGCGTGACTTCGGATTGCAGCGGGAACACGCGCGTGACCTGGCCGATCACGCCGTCCTCGCTGACGACGGGCGAGCCGTCCTGGATGCCTTGCTGCGAGCCTTGCCCGACCACGATCTTCTGCGTGAACGGATCGCTCGTGTCGTACTGGATCTCGACCGGCGTCGATTGCGTCGCGATGTGCTGGCGCAGTTCGAGCACCGCGCGCAGGTGCGCGTTCTCCTGCGTGAGCACGGCGGCCTGGTTGGCCTGCGTCGACAATTGCAGGTTGCGCTTGCGGAGATCGTCGTTCTCGTGGCGCAGCGCCGCGCCGGTGACGGCGAGGTCGGCCGCGCCCATGAACAGGTCGCGCGGCACGAGCGCCGCGCGTTGCAGCGGGTAGAGCACGGTGCCGAGCACGCCGCGCACGATTTCGAGCGTGCTGAAGCGCGCGTCCGACACGAGGAGCGCGATGGCGAGGGCGACGAAGAAGATGAGCCGCGCGAGCGCGGGCGGACCTTGCTTGAAGAGGGGCGGCGGACTGTATTCCATGGTCGGCGCCGGGCGCGTGTGATCGGTTAAATAATGCTCAGACGCGCAAACGGCGCGGCGGTTCGTTCTGAACGAGCGATCCGGCCACGCCGCGGGTGCGTCATATCAAACGGGACTGCCTAGGCGATCACTGGGCGATCACTCGTACGAGAAGATGCTGCCCAGCTTGTCCATGCGCTCGAGCGCCATGCCCGAACCGCGCACGACGCAGGTCAGCGGATCTTCCGCGACGAGCACCGGCAGGCCGGTTTCTTCCGCGAGCAGGCGATCGAGGTCGCGCAGCAGCGCGCCGCCGCCCGTCAGCATCATCCCGCGCTCGGCGATGTCGGCGCCGAGTTCCGGCGGCGTCTGTTCGAGCGCGATCTTCACCGACGACACGATCTGGTTCAGCGGATCGGTCAGTGCTTCGAGGATTTCGTTGCTGGAGATCGTGAAGCTGCGCGGGATGCCTTCCGACAGGTTGCGGCCCTTCACTTCCATTTCCTTGACTTCGGAGCCCGGGAACGCGGAGCCGATTTCCTTCTTGATCGCTTCGGCGGTCTGCTCGCCGATCAGCATCCCGTAGTTGCGGCGGATGTAGTTGACGATCGCCTCGTCGAACTTGTCGCCGCCGACGCGCACCGAGCCTTTGTAGACGATGCCGCCGAGCGAGATCACGCCGACTTCGGTCGTGCCGCCGCCGATGTCGACGACCATCGAGCCGGTGGCTTCCGAGACCGGCAGGCCCGCGCCGATCGCGGCCGCCATCGGCTCCTCGATCAGGTAGACCTGCGACGCGCCGGCGCCGTGCGCCGCTTCCTTGATCGCGCGGCGCTCGACCTGGGTCGAGCCGCACGGCACGCAGATGATGATGCGCGGCGACGGCGAGAACATGCGCGACTCGTGGGCCGTCTTGATGAACTGCTTGATCATCTGCTCGGTGACGGTGAAGTCGGCGATCACGCCGTCCTTCATCGGGCGGATCGCCTCGATGTTGCCCGGCACCTTGCCGAGCATCTGCTTGGCTTCCTTGCCGACCGCCTGGATCGTCTTCTTGCCGTTGGGGCCGCCTTCCTGGCGGATCGACACGACGGACGGTTCATCGAGCACGATGCCCTTGCCGCGCATGTAGATCAGGGTGTTTGCGGTGCCGAGGTCGATCGCGAGATCGTTGGAGAAGTAGCTGCGCAAAAAACCGAACATTCAGAATCCTGTTTCGCTCTGGGCCGGCCCTGCATAGCGAGCGCTGAGGGCGGCAGCGGAAAAAATAACAGCCTCGGGAAGCGTGGCGGAAGCGGCCGCCGCGGCGCACGAAGCTGCGAGTGATGTCTACCGGGGATCGCACGAAGCACGCACGGCTTGCCGAAGCAGGGCGAAACGGTGCGGGAAAAGGCTGCCGGGTTTGGGTCGAACGCGTAATGATACCTTATAATTTCACGGTATTTGAATCGAAACGGGCGGTATTTTTGCCGCTTCGGCCCCGATTTCTGAGGGTGGATCGCACCCTCCAACCCCCCGCCGCAGTGCTGCTTTCGATGCACTGCGCAGCCTTGTTTTTCCGGTGATCGCATGGCCCTGACCCTGACCGATGTGAAACGCATCGCGCACCTGGCGCGACTCGAAATGGCCGACGCCGACGCCGAGCACATGCTCGGCCAGCTCAATGAATTCTTCGGCCTCGTCGAGCAGATGCAGGCGGTCGACACCGCCGGCATCGCGCCGCTCGCCCACCCGATCGAACAGATCCAGGAAGTCGCGCAGCGCCTGCGCGACGACGCCGTGACGGAAGTCGTCAATCGCGACGACAACCAGCGTCCGGCGCCGGCCGTCCAGGACGGCCTCTATCTCGTGCCGAAGGTGATCGAGTAAGCATTCGATGACAAGCGCGCCGGCCGTCCTGCGCCGCGCGCCACCCAGAATTCCAGGAAAACCACTCAATGCACGCAAAAAGCCTGACCGAACTGCGCGCCGCGCTCGCCGCCAAGGAATGCTCGGCCGTCGAGCTCGCGCAGCACTATCTGAAACGGATCGACGCCGCGCGCGACCTGAACGCGTTCGTCCACGTCGACGCCGACCTCACCCTCGCGCAGGCGAAAGCCGCCGACGCCGAACTCGCGCGCGGCGCGGGCGGCGCGCTCACCGGCCTGCCGATCGCGCACAAGGACGTGTTCGTCACGCGCGGCTGGCGCTCGACCGCCGGCTCGAAAATGCTCGCGAACTACGAGAGCCCGTTCGACGCGACCGTCGTCGCCCGCCTGCAGGCGGCCGGCATGGTCACGCTCGGCAAGACCAACATGGACGAGTTCGCGATGGGCTCGTCGAACGAAAACTCGGCGTTCGGCGCGGTGAAGAACCCGTGGGACACGAACGCGGTGCCGGGCGGCAGCTCGGGCGGCAGCTCGGCCGCCGTCGCCGCGCGCCTCGCGCCGGCCGCGACCGGCACCGACACCGGCGGCTCGATTCGCCAGCCCGCGTCGTTCGCGGGCGTGACGGGCATCAAGCCGACCTACGGCCGCGTGTCGCGCTACGGGATGATCGCGTTCGCGTCGTCGCTCGACCAGGGCGGCCCGATGGCGCAGAGCGCGTCCGAC